>JAGNPP010000010.1 GCA_017989575.1 Chryseobacterium sp. | reverse complement strand
ACTAAGAGGTGTGCGGGATAAAGCATTTTTCTTGTTTAGGTTGTCTAAGCTTTTTGCATAGCCCCCAAGCTTTGGAATTGATCCGATGTAATTCGATACCAAAATAAATTTACAACCATTGCAAAGGTTATTTTTTTGACCGTCCTTTTTTTAATAAAAAGGGCGGTTTTTTATTTTTTTTCAGTCAGTTATCGGCAAAATGTCGGCAAAATAAATTCTAAAACAAACAAAAACCGCTGAAAATCAAATGATTAACAGCGGTCTTGTGTAGCCCGTAGGGGAGTCGAACCCCTCTTACCAGGATGAAAACCTGAGGTCCTAACCGATAGACGAACGGGCCAAGGACTTTTATATTAAACTAAGCTGTTTACTCTCTTAGTTAATTTGCTTTTTAAGTTAGCTGCCTTATTCTTGTGAATAATGTTTCTCTTAGCTAATTTATCAAGTCGAGAGATTACTCTTGGTAATTGCTCAATTGCTACTGCTTTGTTTTCTTCTGTTCTAAGTGTCTTCAAAGCTGTTCTAGCAGTCTTGTGGTTGTATTTGTTACGAAGTCTTCTAACTTCGTTTTGTCTAATTCTCTTAAGTGCTGATTTATGATTTGCCATATCGTTCAAATGTGGGTGCAAAGATAAAAACTAATTTTTAATTTGCAAACTTTTTTTTAAATTTTTTAAAAATTTATTTGTTGCCTTTTTGAAGTAAAACTATGATCGACTTATCTTTTAATTCTGAATACTTCTGTATTCGTTTCTCCTTTAAGGCGGTGCAAAAGTAGCATTATTTTTTAATATTCAAAATTATTTTTCAAAATTATTTTTAACGCTTTGATTTTCAAATAAAAAAAATGAAAGCCGTTTTTTTAGCTTTCATTTTTTTGATCCATTTAGTAGCCTATAGGGGAATCGAACCGCTGTTGCAAGAAAGAAAATCTTGAGTCCTAACCACTAGACGAATAGGCCATCCGTTTAAGGTCTGCAAAATTAAAGACTTTATCGTCGCTTTGCAAATGTTTTTGTCTATTTCAGTTTTTTCTCGATCACAGTATTGATGATGCCCTTTCCTTCCAGCTCTTTTTGCAGGTTGATAACTTCCTCCATCGATTTGAATTTTCCGTACGTATAGTAGAAAACACCATTTTCTTTATTTCTTACAATGTCTGGAAGCGTTTTCATAATCACAGACTTAGAGTCCAGTTTGTCTTTTCCGGCATAAACTTCCAAAGTATAATACCCAATGCCTAATTTCTGATTTGGAACAAAGCTAATAGCCATCGCATTTCGGAATCCAGAATCTTTGGCGGTTTTTAAATTATTATCTCTAATAGAAGCGTAATTTGTAGTTCCGTAATAATATTTATACGTTCCGTTTTCCTTGATTGGCAAGATATATTTCAAACCTTTCAGCGCTGGGTCGTCTTCCGTATATTTACTTGGCGTACTCATCAGCAAGATTCTGAAATCATTTTTTAGAGGTTTCTCAACAGGCTTTTCGGGCTCAGGTTCTCTTACGTTTCTGTCGACCAATTTTTTATAATTGACTATCGCATTGAAGATACTTTCTGCAATTGCCTGCTGTCCTTCTTCGGTGGAGATGTATTTTGCGTCGTCATAATTATTAACGAAACCAGTTTCTATAAGAATAGATGGCATCGCGTTCATTCTCAACACGTGCAGGTTGGCTTGCTTCACGCCTCTGGAAAGGCGTTTGTCTTTTTTTACAAAGTTATCCTCAATCATTCCTCCAATGGTTAAACTGGCTTCAAGATATTTACTTTGTTGTATTTTGAGGGCGATGAGAGATTCTGGTGAGCTGGGATTGTAGGATGCAAAATTTTCTTTATCCTTTTCATCCAGAAAGATTACGTCGTTTTCTGCTTTGGCTACATCCAGGTTGGCTTTGTTTTGATTTGGGCCTTGTACGAAGGTTTCTGTTCCTTGTGCTGTAGCACTTCTGCTGGGAGAGGAGTTTACATGGACGGAGATGAAAAGATCTGCTTTGCTGCGGTTGGCAAGATCTGTTCTGTAGGTTAATGATGGATATTCATCTATTTTTCTGGTGTAGATGACTTTGTAGTCTTTGTTTTTTTCCAACATTCGCCCAAGTTTCAAAACTACAGATAGTGTTACCACTTTTTCCTGTACGGTTCCGATGTCACTGTAATTTCTATTGGCTCCAACATCGCTTCCACCGTGTCCTGCATCCAAAACTACAGTGAATTTTTTTTGCGAATAAAAGCTGCTAAAACCAATTAAAAAAATTAACAGAAAAAAAAATTTATTATAAAGTGTTAGCCTAACCATTTTAATCTTTAAAATTTAATTAATTTTGAACCCAATTTCAGAATGACTGCATTGGCTCGAAGTATTTTCAAAAGTATATTACTAATTTTAAATATCCTAATTTTTAACAATATTTTAGCACAAACTGTGCCTCAAAATATTAATAAGAATAATGATGTTCGAGATTCTATAAATATCAACAAAGATTCTTTAAATATAAAGAAAGATACCATCATCCCCAAAGAACAATTGGATGATGTCGTAAAAACCAAAGCTCAAAACAGGAGCAGCTCTTCCATTTCCAACAAGCAGACTTACCTTAATAAAGAGGCGCAAATCATCTATCAGGATATGCAGATAGATGCAGACTATATAAGGATAGAGTGGGAGACGGGGAAGATCTACGCCCGAGGTGAGCAGGATGAGAAAGGAAGAATTATAAAACCCGCCATCGCAACCCAAGCTGGAAAGAAGTTTGAATACAACGAGGTGATTTATAATTTCAAGACAAAACAAGCCATCGCCTTCAATGCGAGAACGGAGGAGAGCGAGGGTGTCATCGTCGCAGAGAAAACGAAGAAATATAATGATTCGGTTTTCTTTATGAGGAAGGCGATCTATACCACGGATGAATATTTCCTTAAGAAAAAAGACTCACTGCCAGATTATCATATGTCTGCGCCTAATATCAAATTACTAAAAGGGAAAGACAATTCTCAGATTGTAACGGGGCCAATCCAGATGTACATCGAGCAAATTCCGACACCGCTGATAATGCCATTTGCAATTCTTCCTTTTTCGGATAAAAGATCTGCCGGTATTTTGATTCCAAGTTTTGGAGAGCGTCAGGATGTTGGATTCTTCCTCAATGGTTTGGGGTATTACCAACCGATTGGCGATCACTTTGATTTGAAAATTTTATCGGATCTCTATACCAAAGGAAGCTGGAACCTGAAGCCGGAACTTAATTATCTCAAAAAATACAGATACTCCGGAAACTTCGCAGCAGACTATGGCTACACGGTTCGTGGGATCAAAGGTTTGGATGACTATTCCAGAACCAAAACGTTCAGAATTGCGTGGCGACATTCTCAGGATTCCAAGGCTAATCCTTACTTCACCTTCAATGCAAGTGTAGATATTGTGAGTAGTAAGTTTTATAACAATACCGTTAATAACAATTACATCTTCAACCAGAATGTCCTGAACACGCAGCAGACTTCTAGAGTGAATGTTACCAAGCGTTTCCTGAATCTTCCTGTGACGATAAGTGCGAGTATGGGCTACAACCAGAATTTTGCAACAGGAATTACGGATCTTCGTTTGCCGGATATGACGGTAGCAATCAATCAGTTCTATCTTTTCAAACCAAGAACCGGCGTACGAACCGGACTTTTGGAAAACATCAACGTGAATACAGGTCTAGCCCTAAGTAACTATGTAAACACCACAGAAGATAAACTCTTCAAAAAAGAAATGTGGGATGAGCTGAAAACCGGTGTTAAGAATAATATATCGATGTCCACCAATACGACAGTAGCAAAATATTTCACTTTTAGTTTAGCAGCCAATGCAGATAATGTACTCACGACCAAAACGCTGGAAAGAAGTTACAATCCGATTGTAAACCAAGTAGAAGACAAGTTCAACAAGGGAATTGCTGGCTACACCACTTTTTCCACAAGTGCTAGTTTGCAGACTGTTTTATACGGTCAGAAAAACTTTAGCAAAACATCCCCGATTGTCGCCATTCGCCATATGGTGACACCAAGTTTCAGTTTTACTTATTCTCCTGATTTTGGGGAGAAAAGCTGGGGTTATTTTAGAAATTATGCCAATTCCCGAGGCGAGATGACGCCTTATTCTATCTTCGATGGTGGGATTTATGGAGCACCATCGGCTGGGCTTACGCAGAGTTTAGGATTTAATATTAATAATAACCTGGAGATGAAAGTCCGCTCCAAGTCTGATTCTACGGGTGTTAAAAAAGTAAAATTCTTCGAAAATCTGAATATCTCTGGAGGCTACAACTTCGCAGCAGAAAGACACAAATGGTCTGTCTTCTCTGTAAACGGGCAGTCTTCTTTCTTTAATAATAAACTGAATGTTAATACCAGCCTTACTATAGAACCTTACGAAATTGTTTTCCAAGAGGGAAGCGATGCGGGCATCAGAACAGAAAACTTTGGGCACTTCAGTCTTCAGGGTTTCAATCTTCAGTTGTCATATCCTATGAGCGAGGCTATTTTTGGAAAGAAAGAAGAAGGCTCCAAGAAGTATAAGAAGAAAGGCGAGATCCGGAACGAAAATTATTTCTTTGATGATGACAATTATTCCCACTACTCGCCAACCTGGAATTTGAACATCAATGCCAACTATTCCTACACCAGAGGCTTGACTCGATTGGGGAACAAAGTTGCCAGTTTGGGGCTGGATGGGAGCATCAAGCTGACGCCATATTGGAACATCAACGCCAGCACCAACTATGATATAGAGAGAAAGGACTTGGGCTACACGCGTCTTGGGTTTGCAAGAGATCAGCGTAGTTTTACCATCACTTTCAACTGGGTGCCGTTTGGACAATACAAGGTTTATGACTTCTTTATCGGAATCAAAGCCAACATCCTGAAAGATGCCGTAAAATACAAAGAAAGAAGTTTTACACAGCCGAATAGTACTTTCTAGAGGAGGGAAGTGGGAAGTAAGGAGGTTCTGAAATATAATCAAAAAAACTTCCACCCTCAAACCTCCAACTTCCATCTAATTTATATAGTTTTGTAAAAATTAATAATAAGACATGAAGAAAATCATTCATACATCAGAAGCTCCGGCTGCAATTGGGCCTTATTCTCAGGCAACTTTGGTTAATGGAACTTTGTACATCTCTGGTCAGATTCCCGTAGATCCGGAAACCGGTAAGCTGGTAGAAGGCATAGATAAGGAAACACATCAAGTGATGAAAAACCTGAAAGCCATCCTTACGGAAGCTGGAATGACATTTGATAATGCTGTAAAAACCTCAATATTTCTGAAGAATATGGACGATTTTGCAGTGGTGAATGAGATCTACGCTTCTTACTTCGACAGTGGCGTTTACCCAGCCAGAGAAACCGTGCAAGTGTCTTGTCTTCCGAAAAATGTGGATGTAGAAATCTCTATGATTGCCTTCAAAGACTAAGACATGAATTTTCTTAGAAATACAATCGGTGTTTTGGCAGGACTTGTGGTTGCCGCTCTCATTATCACATTGGGGATAAAGATAGACTCCGACTGGATTACCTACAGAGAATTTGCCCCCTTTGAGCATTGGGAAACCCTGCTCCGATCTGTACACAAGAAGGATTCCTTTTTCATCGCCCTTCTGTTTTTCGGCGGTTTGGGTGTTACCTTCGGTGGTGTGGTAACGGCGATGATTGTGAAATATGCCAAGGTGGCGTACGCCATTTTAATTGGATTCATCATGCTGTTTATAGCAATGCTGGATATCATTATCTATCCGTACCATCCTGTTTTTTATAAGATTTCCATCTTTCTCGTCTTCTTCCCATTTTCCTGGATCGGCGGAAAAATCACTGAGGTCATCTACGAAAGACGAAAGAAAAGAGAAAAGCAATTGTTACTCAAAAATAAAAAACCACAAGTCTAGACTTGTGGTTTTTCGTTGTAGTTAGTTTATGTTAGTTTTAGTAAGCTGTCTCGTGCACTTTCACGGCTCTTCCACTTGGGTCGTTGGCATTTTTGAAGGCTTCATCCCATTCCAGTGCAACTGGTGTAGAACAAGCCACGGATGGAACAGAAGGAACACAACTCGCTGCCGAATCACTTGGGAAATGACTTTCGAAGATTGTTCTGTATCTGTATTCTTCTTTGCTCATCGGCACATTGATTGGGAATCTGAATTTCGCATTCGCCATCATTTCGTCTGTGATTTCATCTTCAGCCACTTGTTTCAAAGTATCAATCCAAGAGTAGCCAACGCCATCGCTGAATTGCTCTTTCTGTCTCCACGCAATACTTTCCGGCAACAAGTCTTCGAACGCTTTTCTAAGAACCCATTTTTCCATTCTCTCCGGCGTGATCATTTTATCTTTTGGATTAATGTTCATCGCAATATCCATAAATTCTTTGTCAAGGAAAGGAACTCTACCTTCGATTCCCCAAGCCATCAGAGATTTGTTTGCTCTAAGACAATCATATAAGTGGAGTTTTCCAAGTTTTCTTACAGTTTCTTCGTGGAAAGCCTGAGCAGATGGCGCTTTGTGGAAATATAAGTAACCGCCGAACAATTCGTCTGAACCTTCGCCAGAAAGTACCATTTTGATTCCCATGGATTTGATGACTCTAGCCAAAAGATACATCGGTGTGGAAGCTCGGATTGTGGTCACGTCATAAGTTTCCAAATGATAGATCACATCTTTGATAGCGTCCAAACCTTCTTGAACGGTGTATTTTATTTCGTGGTGAACAGACCCGATGTGATCCGCAGCTTTTCTTGCAGCAGCCAAATCTGGCGAACCTTCCAATCCAACTGCAAAACTGTGCAATCTTGGATACCAAGCTTCCTGCGTGTCGCCACTTTCGATTCTTTGTCTTGCATATTTTGCCGTAACAGCTGCGATGATAGAAGAATCCAAACCTCCGGAAAGCAAAACGCCATAAGGAACGTCGCTCATCAATTGTCTGTGAACAGCTTCCTCCAGTCCTTTTCTGATGGCAGCGATGTCGGTTTCGTTATCTTTTACATTTTCAAAGTCAGTCCAATCTCTTTTGTACCATTGTTGAAGTTCTTGTCCGTCTTTGCTGTAAAGAAAATGACCTGGTAAGAATTCTTCAATTTTGTTGCAGACGCCTTCTAGGGATTTCAGTTCTGAAGCTACATAGAAACTTCCGTTTTTGTCCCAACCCATATATAAAGGAACGATTCCCATATGATCTCTACCGATGAGGTAAGCATCATTTTCTTCATCATACAATGCGAAAGCGAAGATTCCGTTTAGTTTTTCGAGGAAGTTTTTACCGTCTCTTCTGTATAAAGCTAAAATCACCTCGCAGTCAGATTGAGTCAAGAACTCATAATCTGGAAATTCTGATCTCAGCTCCTGATGATTGTAGATTTCACCATTCACTGCTAAGGCTACTTTTCCATCTTTAGTAAATAAAGGCTGTTTCCCCGAGGTTGGATCTACAATTGCCAATCTCTCGTGAGAAAAAATCACGTTGTCGTGTTGGTAGATTCCCGACCAGTCCGGTCCGCGATGTCTTATTTTCTTAGACATTTCTAAGATCTGAGGTCGTATTACTTCATTCTTTTGTTTAGTGTCAAATACACATACAATTCCGCACATTTTTTTATAGTGTTTTTGTTTTGATTAAAATTATAATACAAATATAGGCTTATTGAATTATAATTAAAACTAATATTTTTAATTTGTTTAATTTTTTTGTTATTTTTTTGTTTTTCGTGTCTAAATTTCTTTTTATTGAATCAGAATATTAATTTTGATTGAATTTTTTACATTAAAATTATATGATGGGTAATTTCTTTTTCATATGCTAATAAAGATGATTATTTTTCAATCATAAGTTAATATTGTTCATCTAATAGCCTTAAAACGTGACTAAAAATATTTTTTTGAAAAAAAACTTGACTTTTATGCTGGGATTTGTAAAAATTGTATTGTAGATGCAGCGATGCATTTATAATTTTTTCATCATTTGTGTTTTTGCCCTCTTATTCATCGTAAGAGGGTTTTTTATTTTATAGGATTTTGCTAAGCCACTTTTATAATTTAACTTTGTCAATAATCTAAAAAAAGTAAAAAATATGTCAACTTACGTGGTTGTAGGTCTCCAATATGGAGATGAAGGAAAGGGAAAAATCACAGATGTTTTATCCGCAAAATCCGACTATGTTGTCCGTTTCCAAGGCGGCGATAATGCGGGACACACAGTCTATGTGGGCGATGAAAAATTCGTGTTGCATCTTTTGCCATCCGGTGTTTTGCAATGCAAAGGAAAGTGCATCATTGCAAACGGTGTTGTTGTGAATCCAAAAGCGTTCATCAAAGAAATTGAACAGATTGAAAGTAAAGGTATGAAGACGGATCACGTTTTCATCAGCAGAAGAGCGCACGTCATTATGCCTTACCACATTTTGCTGGATACTTACAGAGAAGAGGAACAGGGTGGAACGCAGATTGGAACCACAAAAAAAGGAATCGGACCTTGCTACGAAGACAAGATTGCCAGAATTGGAATTCGAATGATTGATCTGCTGAATCCAGAAATCCTGCGTGAGAAAATTGAGAAAAACTTAAAAACCAAAAATTCGCTTTTCGAAAAATATTTTGAAAAACCAACTTTGGATGTGGAAGAGATCTATCAGGAATTCATTGCTTTGGGAGAGAGATTGAAAGATAGAATCGTTGATACAGAATTGGAAATCAACGAAGCCATCAAAGACGGGAAAAATATCCTTTTCGAAGGTGCACAGGCTTTGATGTTGGATATCGATTTCGGAACTTATCCTTATGTGACTTCTTCATCGCCTTCTACAGGTGGTGTTTGTACAGGCGCAGGCGTTCCGCCAACAGCTTTGCAAAACTTGATTGGGGTTGCAAAAGCATATACAACAAGAGTAGGGAACGGACCTTTCCCAACGGAATTGGACAATGAATTAGGCGAAAACATCAGACAGATCGGAGCGGAATTTGGGGCTACAACTGGAAGACCAAGAAGAACTGGCTGGTTGGATCTTGTTTCTTTGAAACACGCTTGTATGATCAATGGAATCAATAATTTAGTCATCACAAAATTAGACGTTCTGACAGGAATCCATCCTTTGAAAATCGCTACAAAATACAAAACCGAAGACGGAAAAATCATCGATTATTTCACATCTTCGACGACTAAATTATACGATTACGAACCTCAATATGAAGAGTTGGAAGGTTGGGACGAAGATATTACCAATGCAAGAACTTACGACGAACTTCCTGTGAATGCGAAAAAATACATCGAGTTTATCGAGGAGCATTTGGGAATCAATGTTTACTTGGTTTCAGTTGGGCCGGAGCGTTCGCAAAACATCATTAGAAAAGAACTTTTCTAAGAATTTAAAAACATATTTTACAAAGCTTTCTCATTCGGGAAAGCTTTTTTGTTTTAACAAACATTAACATCGATTTTATTTTTTGGAATAATAATTGAAAAGACTAATTCAAGTAATTCACTTTTTGTGAAAAAAATTACAATTATGAAAAAGTTATTTTTAACAGGATTCGCAGCAACATTGATTTTAATGTCGTGTAATAAGGATGAAAAAATTCAAGCTGCCTCTCTTGAACAGCAAAAATTAGATTATCAAGCCAGACAAATCGATATTGAAAAACAAAAACTGGCAATTGAAAAAGAGAAAATAAACTTTGAAAGACAAAAGGATAGTCTCATTAAAGTGACGGAAGAAAAAGAAGCAGAACGAAAAGCGGAAGCTAACCGAGTGGCAATACAATCTACACCTAAAAGAAGTTCATCTTCTGGAAACTCAGGTGGAGGAGGATCATCCTCATCCGGCTCAACTGCATCAAATTCCGGAACGGCTAATTCTGCAGGAACAACCGCAAATCAGAAAAAAGGATGGAGTGGCGCTGCGAAAGGAACCGTTATTGGAACCGTTGGTGGCGCGGCTGCCGGAGCAATTATCTCTAAGAAAAATCCAGGTCTTGGAGCCGTAATTGGCGGTGTTGCAGGAGGTGCGACTGGATACACAATTGGTAGAGCAGAGGATAGAAAAAGTGGAAGAGTACAAAAGTAAATTTCTTCATATATATATTTAACACGGAAAGATTGCTTATTTTTAGGCAATCTTTTTTTATGCTTTTTATTTTACTCACTGTTTTTTCATTGTTGATAATCAATTTCGGAAACGGATTGATCGTCAGAAATTTCCTGAAAATCGAGACTCAAAGTTTTGTCTTGACTTCGTTTTTGGGAATGATGAGCATTACGATGTATGAGACGATTCTCGCGTTCTTTTTTCCGCTGAGTTCAATTTTAGAATTAATTTTTATCACAGTTGGATTGATTGGAATTATTTGGTTTTTGAAAAGCGAAAGATTGTCATTGTCAAATTTCAAATTCAATTTTTGGTTTTACTTTTTTTCATTAGTTATTCTTTTTTCGGCTTCGTTTTCACCGTATTTGTTTGATCATCAGAGTTATTACGTTCCAACGATTTCCTATTTGAAGGAAGTCGGTTTTGTAAAAGGCATTTCAAACCTTGATTTGTTGCTTGGTCAGACATCATTTTGGCATATTTACCAAGCCGGATTTTCTCATTTTGTAGATCCGTTTTTGAAGATTAATGCTTATTTATCAGTGCTTTTCTTGATTTATATTTACGAGCGGAAACAATATTTTTCATTGATTTTCCTTCCAGTATTTTTATTATTCGTTCAACAACCAAGTCCGGATTTACCGATTCTGATAATCACCTTAATTGTTGTTAATGAATTGATTAACAAGCAAGAAAGTCCAATAATTCTTTATTTATCACTATTTGCATTTTGCATAAAACCGATTGTGTTTTGGTTACCACTTTTGGTCATTTTGAATAACATTTATTCGACAAAATTCAATTTAAAAGTTTTTATTCCAATAGTTATTTTCGGAAGTTTATTTGTTGCTAAGAATCTTTGGCTATTTGGATTTCCAATTTTCCCGGTTTCGTTTATCGATTTCAATTTGCCTTGGAAACCGAGTCAGGAGATTTTGACTTATTCCTCTCAGATTGGTCTGATGAAAACTTATGATATGAAATATGCCTATCAGCAAGTTATAGAATTTAGTTTTTTTGATAAAATATATAATTGGTTTACAGTTGGTTATATATCTGTTTTGAATATTGGAATCATCGTTTCCTTAATCATCATTTCGATTTTCATATTCAAGAAAAATACTAAGTTTTACTATTTATTAATAATTTGTATAATATTAAAATCAATTTTAATAATTTCATTTTCAACGCAGTATCGTTTTTTTATTGATGTTTATGTGATTGCGATATTTTTGATTTGTAAGAATATTTCAGAAAATAGTTCTGTTACTACTGCTGTTTGTCTTTCCGTATTTATTTCTGTGATTTTTACATTTCCCGGATTTCTTCAACAGTTCAATATCGGAAAACGACTTTCAAATTTCAGTTGGTCTCAATTTTATAAACCGAAAGTCAGTTCTTTAATCAATATCAATTCAGAATATACAATTGGAAATTTCATATTCTATGTTCCAAGATATCCATTTGAAAAAGATTTCCTTCCTGCTCTGAACATTTATGATTTGAAGCTTTATGATTACTACGGAGTCTTCCCACAACAGATGGGCAATGATTGTAAAGATGGATTTTATCAAAGAAAATTATCAGCCGAAGAGAAAATTGAGTTAAAAAAAATCATCACCGAAACCGAAAAACTCAAACCTTAATTCCTTTATTTTTTGATTATCTTTGATTAATGATATGCATCAAGAATTATCATTTATCAAACATCATTCATCAACTATTTACAAACAATGCCTGATTTTTTACATCCCGATAAGGAGAATTATTCCAATGACGACTTGATTCAGGAAGAAAAGATACGTCCGCAAAGTTTCCAAGATTTTGCCGGACAGAGAAAAACTTTGGACAATCTCGAAGTTTTTGTTGCGGCTGCGAAGAATCGTGGTGGCGCTTTGGATCACGTCCTTTTGCACGGTCCACCAGGTTTGGGAAAAACCACGTTGGCAAACATCATTGCGAATGAATTAGGCGTTGGTTGCAAAATCACTTCAGGTCCCGTTTTGGATAAACCTGGAAGTTTAGCTGGATTATTGACTAATCTTGAGGAAAATGATGTGCTTTTCATCGATGAAATTCACAGACTTTCTCCGATTGTTGAGGAGTATTTGTACTCAGCGATGGAAGATTATAAGATTGATATTATGCTGGAAACTGGTCCCAATGCGCGTTCTGTACAAATTGGACTGAATCCTTTTACTTTGGTTGGCGCAACAACACGTTCCGGAATGTTGACCAAGCCGATGCTCGCAAGATTCGGAATTCAAAGCCGATTGGAATATTATACGATTGAACTTCTCGGAATGATCATCGAAAGAAGCGCAAGGGTTTTGGGTGTGAAAATTTATGAAGATGCCGCACTCGAAATCGCCCGAAGAAGCCGTGGAACACCAAGAATTGCAAACGCACTTTTGCGTAGAGTTCGTGATTTTGCGGAAATCAAAGGAAACGGCGAAATCGAAATCGGAATCACCAAGTTTGCTTTGAATTCTCTTAATGTGGACGAATTCGGTTTGGATGATATGGACAATAAAATTATGCGCGTGATGATTGAAAACTTCCGCGGAAAACCGGTGGGAATTTCAGCTTTGGCAACTTCCATTGGCGAAAATCCTGAAACTTTGGAAGAAGTTTACGAACCGTTTCTAATTCAAGAAGGTTTCATTATCAGAACACCACGAGGAAGGGAAGTGACGGAAAAGGCGTATAAACATTTGAATATTGCTATTCCGAGGAGGCCGGATCAGTTGTTTTGATAGACATACTATGGGACATAAACTTGTTTGTTTTAATTGTAGAATTTCAAAAAATTTAAGTTTAGATATTTCATCTTGGGAATCTAACAGTAGATTTGTTAAATGTAATTCTGAATTAAAATTGCTTCCACACCGATTTAGACCACCAAGAAAAGATGATATTAAAAAATGGGAAGTTGTTATTTTCTTATTTGAAAACGGTTTTAAATATGAACATATTTATGATGATAACTTAAAAAGTTATGTAGAAATTCCTGAAAACATAAGAGATGCAAAGGAATTCATAAATAAATATAAAGTTTCTATTTAATGTTCATCCCAAAAATATACAAATCCGAAGACAAAGCATTGATGAAGAAAATCATCGGTGAAAATGGTTTTGCACTTTTGATCTCTGATAAAGAAAAATTGACGGCAACACATTCGATGTTTTTGTTGAATGAAGCTGATGATAATTTTTATCTCGAAACACATATTTCCAAAGCGAATTTTCAAGCAAAAGTTTTGAAAGATGGCGATGAGGTTTTGTGTGATTTTCTCGGAGCACATTCTTACATTTCGTCGTCTTGGTACGAGAAAACGAATGTTTCAACTTGGAATTATGAAGCGGTTCAAATTCGAGGAAAAGTGAAATTGATGAATGATGAAGAGTTGTATAGACATTTGGAAAAACTGACTTTCAAATATGAAAAAACTCAGAAATGCCCGATGTTTGTAGAAAATATGGGAGAAGATCTGGTGAGGAAAGAAATGAAGGGCGCTTTTGGTATTAATATCATTCCGACAGAAATTTTTATCGCAAATAAGCTAAGTCAAAACCGAAACGACAAGGATTTTAAAAACATTATCACAGAACTTACACAATCTGGATGTGAAAATTCAAAAAAAATAGCAGAAAAAATGGCTAAAATAAAAATTGGTATGTAAACCTAAATTTACAAACCAATTAAACTATTTATAATCGTAACTATTTTCTTTTTCTTTTCTGTTGGTCCTCTAATTTTTTCAATATTTTCTCTTGTTTTTTTGCTTTAAGATCTGTTTTCGAAGGTTTGAGGTTTGTTCCTTTTGCCATGATTGTATGGTTTTAAAATTAAAGATTAATTGGAAAACGTAAAATCCTTTTGTAAACTTTATAACACGAGTTACGATGTATAAGAAATAAATCGTCTGATAGGGAAACAATAAAGTTTAGGATTTTATAAGCACACCCGCGAGTGCTTATGAATAGGGGAAGATGATCTTTAATTTTTTTACATTATAAAACATCAAGTAGATTTCATATGTAAAACCACCAATAAATTCTTGGATATTGAAACGAAATATCTCTAACATTACTTTGAGTTGAAATGAAAAATTGTTCCAAATAAACATAAACAAATCTATCAATAATTGATTATCAAAAGTACGACTTTACAAACACAATTACTAATGATTGTCGTAAAATGGAATGGTTTTAATTAAGAACATTTAGTCTAAAAAGAGTGACTTTTTTTTAAAAAAACAGAATTATTCTTATCGCGTTTTCTTGTTGTTTTCTCGAAGTTTTGTACTTTAGCAAATAAGGATTAATCCTTTTAGAAATCAAATTCGCAAGTTGTTATGAAACTATATCCAATACAGTGTGGGAAATTCAAATTAGATGGTGGTGCAATGTTTGGCGTTGTCCCAAAAACGCTTTGGGAAAAAACCAATCCAGCCGATGCAAGAAATCTGATTGAACTTGGAACACGCTCTCTTCTGGTGGAAGATGGCAAGAAATTAATATTGATAGATTGCGGACTTGGGGATAAGCAAGACGAGAAGTTTTTCGGACATTATTCACTTTGGGGTGATGATTCTTTGGATAAGAATTTGAGAAAATTCGGTTTTGTACGAGATGATATTACGGATGTTTTTCTCACGCATCTTCATTTCGATCATTGCGGTGGTGCAGTGGAGTGGAATGATGACAGATCCGGTTACAGGCCAGCATTCAAAAATGCACATTTCTGGACGAATGAAAACCACTGGCAATGGGCAACTGAACCAAATCCGAGAGAAAAAGCGAGTTTCCTGAAAGAAAATATTCTTCCAATTCAGGAAAGCGGGCAACTAAACTTTTTACCTTTGCCAACAACTGGAAATTACGGATTTGCGCCAGATTTGAAAATGGATGTCATTTTTGTTGATGGACACACGGAAAAACAAATGTTGCCGGTACTTCAATATCAAGAAAAAACGATTGTTTTTGCAGCAGATTTAATTCCGACAGCGGGACATATTCCGCAGGTTTATGTGATGGGTTACGACACTCGACCGATGCTGACGATGGAAGAAAAAGGGAAATTTTTGAAACAATGTGTTGATAATGACTATCTTTTGTTTTTCGAGCACGATGCTCACAACGAATTGGCGAGTTTGAAAATGACAGAAAGAGGCGTGAAGCTGGACGAGACTTTTAGTTTTAATGAAATTTTTGGATATTAAATTATGGACATACAAGATATAAATCAAAATCAGGAGGACATTCCTCCTCCCAGGATCATTGGGTTGACAGGCGGCATTGGGTCAGGAAAAACTTCCGTTGCAAAATTACTGGAAAAGAAAGGCTTTCCAGTTTACTATTCGGATGACGAGGCAAAAAATATTGTTAACAAAGATTCTGAATTGAAGGAAAAAATAATAGCACTTCTAGGCGAAGAAGCTTATCAAGATGGGAAATACAACAGAAGATTTGTAGCGAAGAAAGTCTTCATTGATTCTGAGGTTTTGAATGAACTCAATCATTTGATTCACCCAGCGGTGAGATTGGATTTTGAAAAGTGGGTAAGTTCCCAAACTTCGGAATTTATTTTTAAAGAAACGGCGCTTTTGTTTGAGCTGAATCTACATCAGCAATGTTACAAATCTCTTTTGGTAACGGCAGATGACAATCTAAGAATCAAAAGAACGATGGATCGCGACAGTAAAACCTACCGAGAAATTGAAGCGATAATGCACAAGCAAATGCCAGAAAAGGATAAGATTAAACTGGCGGATTATATCATTTACAACAATTCGGATTTGGGAAATCTACAATCTGAAACTGATGCTTTTCTTACAAAATTGAATTAATTCTTTTCATTTATATAAAAACAAAATCCCCGAAATTAATTTCGGGGATTTATTATTGAGTTAAAATCTTAATGTTAATTCTTGATGAATTTGGTTTGAGATTTCTCACCGTTAGATTCCAACGATAAGATGTAAACACCTTTTGCTAGTTTAGAAACATTTACTTTTCCGTCAGTTGTTCCTTGGTTTACCAATTGTCCACTGATAGAGTAGATTTCAAACTTCGTTTTAGAAGAAACATTAGAAACATTAATGACATCTGTTGCAGGATTTGGATAGATACTGATGTTGTTTTTCTTCACATCAGAAACAGCCAATTCCCCAATGTTCAACGTGTAATCTTCAACTTGCCCGTATCCAGAGTTGCCACAAGGTGTAGCGTTCGGAGAAAACAGTGTACTACTGTCGTGCAAACGAACTCTCATTGTTGTTTGTCCCGCTGGAGCTGTCACAGGAATTGCGATACTTCCTGTCCAAGGAGACATCTTCTTACCAGTAATTAAAACCTGCTCTCCAGCATCTTCGAAATCACCGTCTTTGTTATAATCAATCCAAACTATAACTTGATCAGATGAATAAGTGGTTCCTGTGTGTGAAGCTGAGAAGTTATAGCTTTGTCCAGGTGTCACATTTCCAACTGTAGCCGTGAAATCTTCGTAGCCCGTTGTAGCTGTTGAGTTTTTATTAATATTTGCAAAAGTTACATTAGAAATTCTTTCCAGTATACCATTGTTGGATCCAGCTGCGCAATATTCAACACCTTTTGTAGTGAAGTTGATGTCTGCATTTGCACCAGGATTTCCGCCACATACCGCTACAACACTTACATTGTAAGCTGTAGAAAGTGTAAGTCCAGATATGGTGTAAGTATTGGTTTGAAGATTGTTTACCTCTGTCCAAGTTGCATCAGACGCTTTTTTATATTTCAAATTATAAGTTGCGTTTGCAAATGGCTCCCAATCAATTTTTGCTCCTGTTTGAGTAATGCTGTTTGCTACTAATCCTGTAGGGGCAGTTCCGTTGCAGTTTACCATTGTAGAAGCAGTTACTTTGCCTACGGCATAAAAAACATTATCAATAGCAGAAACTCGTACTGTAATCTGAGCATTGTCAGCGACATTAGAGAAATCTAAAACTTCATTTCCATCATTAGCTGTAGAAGCTGCTAAAACATTCCAGGTTGCACCATTATCAGACGTGTAATCTATTTTGACGTTGGATACATTGTAAGGCGCAGCACTAGTTCCTGCCACATCCCACATAAATTCTCCAGGAATATTGTTATAAACTTTAGTAGAAGTCACTTTGAAAGGGCCGTCATTTCCTACAGTGATCTTTTGGTTTCCAAACTGAGTTTGTTGTTTCGTAGGATCTACATTATTATCTCTTAC
Organism: Chryseobacterium sp.; assembly: GCA_017989575.1. Lineage (GTDB taxonomy): Bacteria > Bacteroidota > Bacteroidia > Flavobacteriales > Weeksellaceae > Epilithonimonas. Next base: position 2,624 of record JAGNPP010000010.1, on the reverse strand, counting down.
TGTTACTCGGAAATTCATAGTTCTTGCAACATTAGAAACTGCTTCCCAGTTTGTTGCGCTAGATAGCGTTCCATTTAGAACACTGCTCAATCTTGGGAAATATCTTGAAGGATTTGTCGTACCTAGCAATGATCTGAATTTTGGTCCAGTTGTATTGTTTCCTGTTACAGAAGTAAGTGAACTGCTGGCAACATCGTATTGCTCCCAAGTATAAGTCATTGGATCATTCTCAGCATCCGTTGCAGCTGCTGTCAATACAAAAGCAGTTCCTTTTGGAATGGTTTTGTCTGGCATTACTGCAAGTACAGGAGGATTGTTTGTCGTAATAGGCGTATTGGTACCACAACTTTGAGAATTAAGATAGTTGTTAGCTTGCAAGATACTTACCGCATGAAAGTAAGCGTCTGAATGTTGTTGTACATTGGAGCTGGTAATTCCCGCATATCCCATAATTGTAGATCCGGAACCAGGCTCTAATGCTGCAACATTGGAATGAATAGTAAACGTAAATGAATGCTCCGCACCTACTTGATGACCTAATTCGTGAGCCACATAGTCGATATCAAAATTATCTCCAAATGGTTTGTTGTCTTCAGCTGGAGATGTAATTCCTGCTCCTTTTGATGTGTCATCATTATTGTTACTAGGATTTCTGCAGACATTTCCAATATCACCTGCACTACCTCCGCCGCCTCTGTGACCAAAGAAGTGACCAACATCATACGCATCATTACCTATCGTACTGGTTAATGTTCTTTGAACTTCAAGATTCCAAGAGTTTGGTGCACTTCCATTAGCTCCAACACTTGTATAAGGATCCGTAGCGGGATCTGTAAAAATAAGCTGAGGTAAGTCAAGAACATTTAAATGAATAGCAAAGTCTTTTTCGAAAACACCATTCACTCTCGTCATTGTTGCATTTATCTGAGTAAAGGCTCCAGCCACACTTCCAAAAATCTGTGTGTATTCTGCGTTCACAGAAACTGCTAAACGATAAGTTCTATATTTTTTATCACTGGCTTTGTTAAAATTTGTGACGTCGTGAGTAAAATCTGTAGAATTAGCTAAGTTACTAAGTTGCTCTTTGCTTAGAGGAGTTTCTGTTGTTTTACAAACAAAAGCTTTTCCTTCATTTCCTTTTTGAGTCTTAGGGAAAACGCCATAAACTGATTTCTCTGTATTCTGAGGCTCAATAAATTCGTATTGTCCATTGCGGAACAACATAGATTGGAAATCATTCGGAGCAATACTGAATCTAACATAAGACGTTGGATTATCTATTCCAACTCCTGCGTAAGATCCTAATTGGTAACGATCTGCCAAAGATTTTTCTAAAACCGGCAAACTGTAAACCGCAAATTTTTCAATTTTTCCATCCAAAGTTGGCATGCTGATGATCACGGGCTTGCTTCCTTTACCAGTTTCAGGGGCATTAGCCAATTGCGCTCTGATGGCATTGATGTCTAATGAATAATAATTGGTAACCTTAGTATCACGCAATTTTTCTCCTTTCATAGAAGCAGGACTCCATTGTGCTATTGCAACAGTCGTCATTCCCAATGAAAGTAGAGTAGTAAATATCTTCTTCATATATTAAAATAATTTTTATTCAAATATAAAAGTTTTTAATTACATGATAATAAAAAATGCATTAGATTTCTAATGCATTTTTTAATTTATGGGATAAATTATTATAAATAATCTATAATTACTTTTTCGTAATCATACTGTATAAAAATAAGAGCAGTACAGAACCTCCAATTGCCACAAGGAAACTAGAAAAGTTGAAGCCGCTTACATCTACGCCGAATAGCATTGAACCTAGCCAACCTCCGAGCATAGCTCCCAGGATTCCGATGATAATTGTTACAACCCAACCTCCAGGATCTTTGCCAGGATGAATTGCTTTTGCGATAGCTCCGGCAATAAGACCGAAAATAATCCAAGTTAAAATACCCATAGTTTAAAATTTTTAATGTTAATAGTTAATTTTGTTTATCTCTTTCTAAAGAATGAGTTTACAAATTCCATACCATTAAAAATTTGAAGGTCTTGCATCTTCTCACCAACGCCAATATATTTCACAGGAATTTGGAATTGGTCAGATATACCAATCACAACGCCGCCCTTCGCTGTTCCGTCTAACTTGGTAACTGCCAGTGCAGTAACTTCTGTGGCAGCCGTGAATTGTTTTGCCTGTTCGAAAGCATTTTGACCAGTCGAGCCATCCAAAACCAGTAGAACCTCGTGCGGTGCATCTGGTAAAACTTTTTGCATCACTCGTTTTATTTTCGAAAGTTCGTTCATCAAATTCACTTTGTTGTGAAGTCTTCCTGCTGTATCAATAATAACAACGTCCGCATCCTGAGCAACTGCAGATTGAACAGTATCAAATGCTACAGAAGCTGGATCAGATCCCATTTCTTGTTTTACGATAGGAACGCCAACACGCTCGCTCCAAATAACCAATTGATCAACCGCAGCCGCACGAAAAGTATCTGCTGCGCCAAGAACCACTTTCAATCCTTGAGATTTAAATTGATTTGCCAATTTTCCAATCGTTGTGGTTTTTCCAACACCGTTTACACCTACAACCATTATCACGTAAGGTTTTTTGCTGGTGT
>JAGNPP010000141.1 GCA_017989575.1 Chryseobacterium sp. | reverse complement strand
AAATCTGATGTTTTATATTGAATTCAATCATCGGAAGGTGGTAAAATTAATTTTTCGATTAATGCCGTAAATCAATAATATAATCAAAAACGAAACTATGAAAAGTACGAATGCATAACGGTTTGCAGCTTCAAAATTAAGTGCCTGAACCTGATCGTAAATTGCGACAGAAGCGATTCTTGTTTCTTTTGGAATATTTCCGCCAACCATAATTACGATTCCAAATTCGCCGATGCAATGGGCAAAAGTGAGCGCAATTCCCGTGATGAAAGACGTTTTAATATTCGGAATCAAAACTTTAAATAAAGTTGTAATTTTAGATTTTCCCATTGTGTAAGATATTTGTCGCAAATCATCACTCAATGCGGAAAAGCCGTTCTGCAAAGGCTGAATCATAAACGGAAGATTCGCGATAACGCTCGCAACCACAATTCCGTTGAAGGAAAAAGCGAGTCGGACATCAAAGTATTCCTGCAAAAAATTTCCGAACGCATTTTCGGGACTGAATGCGACTAACAAGTAATATCCGATCACTGTTGGTGGCAAAACCATTGGCATACAAATTAAAGTTTCGGCGATAAATTTCAGTTTAAACCTTGAATAAGTGAGCCAATACGCAACCGGAACACCGATGAATATTAGAATCGTTGTTGTTACCAACGCTAATTTTCCGGTGAGCAATAAGGTGTAAATAAAATCCTGATCGAGCATTTAGTTTGAAATTTCTGTTTGATAGCCGTACTTTTCCCAAGTTTGGCTGGCTTTTTTACTTGTAATAAAATCAAAAAAATCTTTTGCTTCGGTTTGATTTTTACTTTTCAAAACAATTCCACTTTGGGCGATTGGCGAACATTCGCTTGCTGATAATTCGTAGAAATTTCCCCGTTTCATCATTTCTTTATTTTTAGCATTGGAAAGTGCGATGAATGCGACATCGGCATTTCCTGTTGAAGCAAATTGTGCAGACTGATTGATGTTTTCTGCCCAAACAATTTTATTTTCAATTTTGGAATATAATCCTGATTTTTTCAAAGCTTCGACCGTGTTTTTTCCATAAGGTGCGAGGTCTGGATTTGCGATGGCGATTTTTTTTATTTCAGGATTTAAAACCAATTTTACACCTTCGGAAACATTGGCTTTTGAACTCCACAAAGCGACTTTTCCGTAGGTGTAAATTTCAGAATTTCCGGAAGTTTTATTTTTACTTTTTAGCATATCTGGAAAAGTAGAATCGGCTGATAGAAACAAATCGAAAGATGCTCCGTTTAAAATCTGCTGAACCAGCAAACCCGATGAACCAAAAGTAATCTCGACTTTTTTATCTGGATTTTCATTCATATAAATCTGCTTCAATTCTTCCAAAACATCCCGAAGGTTTGCTGCGGCGGCAACTGAAATTGTAGAATTTTGTTTCGATTTTTGGGTGAAATCAGATTCCGTTTTTTTGCAGTTTAACATCAAAAGTGACATTAAAAATAAGCAAAAAGAAAGTCTTACATAAATCCAATTTTTCATAAATCATACGAAAAAGAAAGATTTAAAATAAGACTTCCTTATCCTTTTCAAAGATAAGGTTATCCATTGAAAATTCAAAAAGAAATTGATTAAATATGTGGATTTAAGCCAGTTTTTCCAAAGTTTTACATTTTTCTTTATCCCCAGATTTTACAACGGAAATATCAATATATTTTACTGTTCCGAGGCTTGCTTTCTCAAATTGTTTCGCTTTTTTGTCCGCGTAATCGTAGGTGTAACCAACTGCCATCACCACTTTGTGACCGTTGCAATCGCCCATCGCCAAATATAAATAATCTCCTAATTTTGATTGAATGTTGATGCTCATTTTTTTGATTTAATTTAATAATAATCGATTATTTATTTCCAAAATTCATCATCATAACTATCTTCCTCTTTCTGATGAATCTGGTTGAGCTGATTTCCTATTTCATTCATTTTTTCATCGGATAAATATTCTTCCAAATGTGGAAAATACATTCGCTCCTCAAAACGAATATGATTGCGCAACGCATCGGCAAAATCTCCTAAAAGTTTTTTGTCATTAGAATTATTAATGCTTTTCAATAATTTTTTAATTTCAATATGTTCTTTTTCCATCTGAACCTGAAGGCTGTTATTTTCCATTTCGGGAAGTACAATGTCTTCGATTTCGAAATGACGATTTAAGTTTTTCTCCCAATAATAATTGATGTAATTTTTAATTCTGTCATAAGAAATATCTTTTTTAATTCCCTGACGGATTTTCCAACTGCAAAGCAATCCAAAGTGGTGATCTCGGGATAGTGGGATAAGATTTTCATTTCTTTTCATAAGTAGATTTTTATAGTTTTTAATGGTCTTATGTTATCGCCATTTTCTCATTGGTATTTTGTAACATAAATAATGTAATGGTGATTTCATATTTTAAATTAAAAAGAACCGCCACTACAATAATAGTGACAGTTCTAAAGATTTAACAATTAACTATCTTTTATCTTTCAAAGACCATCCGGTTTTTAGTCCGATGATGAAAATCACCAACAGCATCTCTCCTACTGCCAATAAAATATCACCTGGAACACGAAGCCAACGCAAAGTATTCATCATATCGGTTTGCATGAATTCGGCGGAACGTGCGTACCAATATCCTTCTTTGATGGAGGCGACGGATTGCATAATTCCAATTGGCAACAAACTGATGGTAACCATCACCAACAATCCGATATTGGTTAGCCAAAACGCCCAACCGATGAGTTTGTCGTTCCATTCTCTGTCTGGATATAAACCTCTCAGCATAAACATCATCAAACCAATTCCTAAGATTCCGTAAACTCCGAAAAGTGCGGCGTGACCGTGAACTGCAGTCGTATTTAATCCTTGAATATAATACAAAGCAATCGGCGGATTGATGGCAAATCCAAAAATACCGGCACCAAGGAAATTCCAGAAACACATTGCGATGAAACAGTAGATGGGCCATTTGTACGCTTTGATCCATTTGGTAGATTTACTGATTTGATAATTCTGATAGGCTTCAAACCCAATCAATACCAAAGGAACAATTTCTAATGCGCTGAATGTCGCTCCCAAAGCCAAAACTGCTGTTGGTGTCGCACTGAAATATAAGTGATGGAAAGTTCCTAAAATACCGCCCGAAAGGAAAATAATGGTTGAAAATAAAACTGCGTGAGTTGCGGCTTTTAATCTTAACAATCCCAGTCTTGTGAACAAGAATGCTGCTACAACGGTTGCAAAAACTTCGAAGAATCCTTCTACCCAAAGGTGAACCACCCACCATCTCCAGTACTCTGCAATGGCCATATGGGTTTGTCTTCCGTACATCAATCCCGCTCCGTAGAATAGTGCAATTGCTACTGCGGAAAGCGTGAACAATAACAGTAAATGTCGGTCGCCATCTTTCTTTTTCAAGGCTGGAAGAAGTGCTCTTACCATAAGAATTAACCAAAGAATTAATCCAACTAACAATAAAATCTGCCAGATTCTTCCCAATTCTACATACTCGTAACCGGAATGTCCCCAAAGGAAATTGTCAACATAACCTAACTTTTGCATCACGCCCAACCATTGTCCTGCTAAAGAACCGAAAACCACGATTAATAAAGCGCCGAATAAAATATTGACACCTAAAACCTGATACTTCGGTTCGTAACCCGAAACTGCGGGTGCAATGTACAATCCTGTTGCTAACCAAGAAGTTGCAATCCAAAATATAGCGAGCTGAACGTGCCAACTTCGAGATACCGATTGAGGCAAATATTCATCTAACGGAAAGCCGTAAAATGCGCTTCCTTCCACCCCGTAATGTGCTGTGATAACGCCCGCAAACATTTGAACCAAAATCAATAATGCTACCACCCAAATGTACTTTAAAGTCGCACGCATAGATGGTGTAGGTTTCATATTTCGCAATGGATCTTCTAAAGGAAGTTCTTCACTGATTTCTTCTTCCTTATTTTTAGCGTGATAAAAAACGAGTAATCCTACACAGCCGAGCAACATCAAAACACTTAAACCAGACCACAAATGCAGCGATGGTGGCGGAATGTTTCCGATTAATTCGTCGTGAGGCCAGTTGTTGGTGTAAGTAATTCCCGTGTCTCCAGGTCGATCTGTTATACAAACCCAAGCTGCCCAAGCAAAGAATGCATTCATTTTTGCCATTCTTTCATCTGTTTTCACCGTATTTTTCGGGATGGCGTAATGATCTCGAAGCTGATCCATCTCGGCATCATTCATAAAGATTTTAGCATAGTATTTGGCTAATTCTGCCTGAACTTTTGCTCTCTCGGGAGAAATGACAATCGTTTTTGTAGCTTGATCTAAAGTATTTACACGAACCTCTTTTTTGAGAAGTACATTGTATTTTGCCTGCTCGTCATCGGGAAGATCTTTATAAATTTTTCCATCTTTTTTAGCGAGTTCATCTAACAAAAGTAACGCTTCACGGTGAAGAAAATCTGCGCTCCAATCTGGTGCGATATAGGCGCCGTGTCCCCAAATACTTCCAACGGTTTGTCCGCCAATCGATTGCCAAACATTTTGACCATCTTTGATGTCTTGTCCGGTAGCTACAATTGTTCCGTCCGTAGTAACTACTTTGTCAGGAACGGGCGGAATTTTTCTGTAAATATCTACACCATAAAAAATCAAAACGGCAAATGAACCGATGATGACGGCGGCGAGCCAGGTCCATAATTTTTTAGTTGTCATAATCCTCTTTATCTTAATGTTCTACAGAAAATTCTTTTTCTAATTGAATTGCTTTAGGGAAAAGAATATTATTTTCTAAATGAATATGTTTATGAAGATCGTTTTCAAAGTCCTGAAGCATAGCAAATGTCACTTTGTAGGTATTACAAGCGTCTGCAGGCGGTGTATATTCGTTGGTAAGATCTGCGATTTTTCTTAATCTTTCACCTTCTACAGTATGCTCGTGCTTCATCATATTTACTGGATTTTCTACTGTTCCGAAATGAGGTTGCTGAATGGCTTCATTAGAAATTTTCGCCTTCACCATATTTTTCACAAAAGGGAAAAGAATCAATTCTTCTTTTTTCATGTGTGCTGCCAAATCCTGTGCAGACGCAAAAAACAAATCTCTAATTTCGAATAACTCCGGATGTCCGCCACCGTGAACTTTGCATAATTTATCTAAAAACTGTTGTAGAACTGGCGTTTTTTCTTCCACATAACGGTGATGTGTTTTCTCCACATAATCTGCCAAAAGATCCAAGGGCCAACTGTTGAAATCGATAGAATTTCCATCCGTTTTCGGAAGATTTTCTATGTCTGAGTAGATTTGATCTTTATCCAAACTCTTCGGACTACAAGCTTCCTCTATTGTTCTTCCGCCTTTACAGCAAAAATCAATGCCGTATTTTTTAAAGATTGCTGCGGTTCTGAAATCTGCTGCTACGATGTCTCCTATAAAATCTGTTTGTGTATTCATAATTTAATACTTTTTTATCTTTTATTATTTTAAAAATTTTTGTTTTTTTAATGTCAAATTCTAAATGAAATGGATTACAATTAATACTCTTTTACAGCATTGCGAAAGGATAAACTACTAAAAACTAACTACAATTAAAACTCGCAATGCCGTAAAAAAGCGGGAACTGAAGACATAAAAAATTTTCGTTCCCATTTGGTTATCATCTTCTACCCTACTTTTTCAGAGACAGAATATATTTTACCATCTTCTGAGCATTTTCTTTACTCATTCCTGAGTGAGGTGTCATTGGGATATCTCCCCAGTTTCCTTTTCCGCCATCAATGATTTTCTGCGCAAGCATATCAATATCAGCTTCTGTATATTTTGCTGCAACATCCTGATATGATGGACCAACCAATTTAGCGTCTACTTTATGACATGACAGACAATCCATTCCTTCTAACAACTCTTTTCCTTCGGCTTCGGGTGTTAATGTTTCAGATTTAGATGCCATTGCTGCAGAATCTATTGTCTTAGGCTCTTCAAGCATTACATTAGATTCTACCGCTGTTTCTGTTGGCTTTTTATCTGAGCATGAGATCATTGTGAGTGCTGATAAAACTGCACCTAATACTACCTTTTTCATTTTTCAATTTTTTTATAATTTATAACTCTAGTTGCTTTTTAATTTCTTTTGCAGTGCGTTGAATATTGTTATCAAGGCCTTCTTTCTGGTAAGCCAGTGTACCTTTTTTTGAATACACACTAATAATATTGGAGTGCGAAAATTCAATAGGAGAAATCTCTTTATACTTCACGGCCATAATATTGGCAATTTCCCTTGTATCGTTTTCGTTGCTGCGGATAAACATCCATTCTTTTTCATCAAGCTGATGGGTTTTTAGATAAGCCTTCATAACTTCAGGTGTATCTGTTTTAGGGTCAATAGAAATCAATAAATATTCGATATTATCAGGATCTACATTTCCAACTTCTTTTGCTATTTTTTTCATTTCCGCAGTCAGCCTCGGACAAGCAGTTTTACATGAGGTAAAAATCATTGTCGTTACAATTACTTTCCCTTTAAGATCTATAAAGGAAATTTTACTTCCATCCTGTTTTTCCCATACTGACCCCACGTTGTAAATCGAGTCGGGACTTATAATCTCTTCTTTTTTGCTGCACGACAAAATTGAAAATGCAAACAAAAGATATAGTAACCGTTTCATTTTTTATTTATTTAAATTTTTTGCACATCTGAATCCTAAGTTATTCAGACAATAATCAGCTTTCAGACTTCCTCGCAGTGCATATCTTACGAATGCGGCGTAATTCCGAAGATCTGAAGAAGTGACCGCTGCTCCGGCGCAGAAAAGATTGTCGTTTGTGGCATTG
>JAGNPP010000140.1 GCA_017989575.1 Chryseobacterium sp. | reverse complement strand
GCGATGAAGATAGAACCGGCGCCAATATTTCCCACTTCGGAAAGATTGTAGAACCATTTTTCCCAAGGAAAATCCAGACCTACATTGGCAAATTCGTTTTTCAATCCTTCTTTGAAATAGCCGGACGAGATGTGCGCCAAAACGTGGTCAATAGATTCCGGATCTAGCTCGTGTTTGTCAAAAGATGTTCTCAAACTTTCTGCACCTTTTACCAAAATATATTGATCTAGGATTTTCGTGTCCTGCTTCACGGCGAAAATGGATTGGTTCAGCCATTCTTCCGCAGGATATTCTGCCCAAGATTTGAGGCTTCCGTCTTCTTGTTTTTCGCATCCGGCGTACATACACGCTTCTATTTCATGCGCATAGGAATAGAAATCTATCCATTCTATTCTTAAAGAAGTTTCGTTTTCTCTGGGTTTGTTTTCCAAAAGAAATGCGCCGGCACCGTCGGAAAGCATCCATCTCAGGAACTCTCTTTTGAAGGCAACGATGGGTCTTTCTTCCAAAAGTTTAAGGTTCTCGGCTTCGTGGTTGAATTTGTCTGCCGTCATCCAAGCAGAAAATCTTTCGGATCCCACGCAGACTGCATTATTTTTTACATCCGCTTTTACCGAAAGGAAACCATAGTTCAAAGCGTTCATTCCGGCATTGCAAAGTCCCATAGAGGTGTTGATTTCTACAGATTTCCCAATGTTCAACTCGCCGTGAACCATAGAGGCGTGCGAGGGTTGGATTTGATCTGCAGAAGTAGTTCCGCAAGACAAAAGTTCCATATCTTCTTTTGTGAAATGCTCATCAAAAAGTCCGTCGATAGCTTTTGCGGTAATTTGCGCATTGGTATGCGTCGGTTTTCCGTTTTTATCTAGGGCGTAATATCTTGTTTTGATTTGGTTGTTTCTCAAAATCAGCGCTCTGGCTTTGGATGGCGTGTCGTTTACCAAACCGAGATAATCCTCCATTTCGTCGTTAGACACAGGATCGTTTGGTAGATAAGTGGATGCTTTTGTGATATAAACGTTACTCATTTTATTTTAAATTTATTCCTTGTAAATACTCTCTTTGTTTCTTTCTCTTAAACCACAAAATGGGTGTCAATAACAGATGAAAAACCAATACAATTGGCGAGACTACCCAAATTGCTGTCATCAAATATACCTTAAAGAATTTTATCAGCAAAGGGCGTTTTTCTTTTTTATTGATAATCAGATTGCTCCAAATGGTGAAAATTTTGTTTCCTACCTTTTCCATCCGCACCAGAAAAGGACGGATTTCTACAGCGCCATTTTGTACTAAATACGGTTGAAGATTCTTAAAATCATCTTTATCCAAATAGGTTTTGATGATGTTGCCATATTTCCAGGCGCCATTTATTTCTTCCTCAGAAACGCCGGCTGCAGGCAGCATTCCGGATTTTTCTTTTTTCCCGGTGGTCATCCATCTCAGAATCGTTAAAACGCTTGTGTAATTGTCGTGTCTGTCTACTAATGCGATGTTTCCAACCAATTTGGCGTTGAGATTTTTAAGGTAAACTTTCAGTTTTTCCTGAGAAAGCATCCACATATTTCGGGTTGCGGAAATGGTAACAACGGGTGTGTTTTTCAAAATATTTTCTGCAAATCCGCTTTTCAAAAATGAAATAGTTGGGATGGATGGCGTTAGATACCAAACCTGATAACCGAAAAGAATCAAATCAAATTTTGTGTTCAAAACCTCATCGGAAGGCGGATAGATTTCGCTGGGAATTTGAAGATAAGATTCGGGAAAAGTATTGAAAAAAACGTCACTTGACCACGGAAAGGGAAAATCTTCTTTCAGCCGAATGTTGTAATAGATGACTTTGTAATCGTCATTATTTTCAAACGGATGCGCGATATTTTTTACAATATCTTCCAGCTGACCCGTTTGCGAATAATATATGACAAGTATGTTTTTCTGCATTAATGAATTAAATATGAAACAAAAATAAGATTTATAATTTATTCTTTTCGTCGTAATATTTTAATAGATTTTGAATTGTGCACTAAGTTAAAATTCAAATCTTCAAAAAGTTTATTTTCTGTGCCAAGGAAAATCACAGTTGGCGGCAAATTTTGGATGTCGGACAGGTCAAAACCAGGGTCGGAGATTAGCAAAACATCAATGTTTTTATTAATGTCAGAAAGGTTTCCGATGTAATTCAGTTTTCTTCTTTTTACCAAATAATTATTTCCTGCAATCTGTCTTTTTTCTTCATTTTTGATGAAACTGAAAACTTTTCTACCAGCTTGCTGAAGCGTGAGGAGAATGTCTTTTTGCCCATAATCATCGGCAATGTGAAGAATTGTTGCATCTTTTGCGATGTATTGATTTAATTGAAAATAGACCGATTTGTTTTTATTGAAGTCTTGTTTAACTTCTGTTACAACTTCCGTTTCTTTGTAAAGGAAACTCAGAAATAATTTCTTTTTAAAATAGTTTTCATCCTCAATTTCGTTTCGAAGTTTTGCAAATTCATTTCTGAAACCAGCATTGATATTTTTCGCTCGTTCTTTGTAAGTCGTTCCAAAACTCAAATCATCATTGCTGATTCTGTCGCCAACTTTCACCGTAATACTTCCGTCATAAATAATGAAATCACCTTTCGGTAAAACCTCAGAATTTCCGTGAATGTAAATCGGCAAAATGTCTAAACTAAATTCTTCGGCCAAATAAAATGCGCCTTTGTGAAAACGTTTGATGTCATTGGTGTAAGACCTTTCCGCTTCTGGAAAAACAACAAGCGAATAACCTTGGTCAATCTTTTCTTTCAATTTTTCCTTCCCATTTTCAATGCCTTGAGAAACCGGAAAAAAGCCCAAAGCTTTCACGAGTTTTCCAAAAATAGGTGAATCATAAACCCAATCGTTCACGAGATAAACGATTTTGTGCGTTGCCATTCCAATCGCCAAAGTATCTAGGAATGACGTGTGATTCGCAATGATAATCGCTGGTTTGCTGAAATCTTCGTTCGGATTTGCAATGACTTTTTTCTTCACAAATGGATTTCCATAAAGCACAGATTTCATAAACTTGGCCAAAATCAATTTGATGATGTCCAAAGTTTTGCCTTTCGCATTTTTCACGAAAACACTTCCAAGCGCTGAGAACATCAAGCCACCCAAACCATAATAAATAAACAGAATCACGGAATGGAAAAACAATCTGAGCGTAATGGGCGACAAGCCTTTTTTCTGTCTATTAATAATCAAAAACCTGAACCAAAACGGATATAAAGTTGAGGTAATAATAATCACGGAAAGCATACCAATTAAAGCGACCAAAGCCAAAGAATGTAGCGCTGGATGTTTTGCGAAAATCAAAGAACCGATAGATAAAATCGTGGTGAAAACGGCTAGGATAATCGAAATTCTGTACGTCGGAAGTTCGTTTTTTCCCGTTGTGTGTTCTTTCTGCATTGCTTTCGTCAGAAAAATACTAAAGTCATCTCCAACGCCAAAAACCAAAGTACAAACAACGGTGCTGAAAATATTTAATTCTAGTCCCAGAAAATAAAGAATTCCCGCTGTCACAACGCCCGTGAGAACAATCGGAAACATCGTGAGCAATGACAATTCGAAATTTCTAAAGAAGACGATAATAGTTAAAACAATCGCCAAAAGCGAATAATTAATCAACGTGTTGAAATCTCTTTTCAGCAATCCCAAAAAGTTCTCATTCATTTGTTGGCGGTCGATGGCGATGGCGTCGTGTTTCTTTTCAATATCTTTTATGAAGGCGTCTCTTTTCTTTTCATCCACTTTTACGACATTCGAAACGGTGTAAAAACCATTTTCCTGACTTAGAAATTCTGAGATTTGAAGTGCTTTTATTTTTTCGTAATCTTTGAGACTTAAAGTGGAGTAGGTTTTATTTAAATTTTCATTAAACTTGTCAAAAGCTGAAGCATTAAAACCAAATTTATTTCCGTTAGAAACCAATTCAGAAATTGTGGAGTTCTTCTTATTTTCGCTCCAGAAATTTTTCCAGATTACTACTTTTTTCTGCTGGTCTTCTTTAGATAAAACAACGTTTCCAAGCGAATTGTAGCTTAAGATTTTACCATCCTTCTTTTCTTTTTCCAAAAATGTACTTAAGTCTGAATTTCTTGCCAAAGCTTCTTCCTCAGAATTTCCGTAAGAAATTGTGTAGATGGATTTTGAAGTGATGTCTGAAAGTTTCTCAAGTTTCGCCTCACTTATTTTTAAATCTTTCGGAATATAATTCAAATCACCAATGTCATCATTGAAACCAACGTGGCGGAAACCAAACAAACACGCGATAATCACAAGCGAACAGCCGATAATCAACGGCTTGTTTTTCTCGTAAGGATAATGCCCGATTTTATCGATGAAGTTGCTGTTTAATGTATCTGTTTTTTCCTTCGGATGATACAATTGCGGAACAATTATCAACGCCAAAACTGATGAAAACAAAACCGTAATTGATGCGAAAAGTCCCAAATCTTTCAAAGCTTCTGAACGTACAAAAACGAGGCACAAAAAGGAAACCGCCGTCGTTACACTACTCAGAATAATCGGTTGGGTAATTTCTTTGTAAAGCTCTTCGATATTGTTGTTGTGCTTGTAATGCGTGAGAATATGAAGCGCATAATCTATCGTAATTCCAATCAAAATTGCACCAACACTTAGTGAAATGGCGGAAATTTTATCTTTAATAAAATACAAAACCATCAACGCCAGCAAAACAGAAAATAAAGTTGGCAGGAAAATAACAATGGGCGTGAAAAAACTTCTAAAATAATAAATCAATAAAATCATCAACACCGTCATCGAAATAATAACCGTATTTTGAATGTCTTTCTTGATTTGTTGGGCATTCGCAACCGCAATTACCGGCGAGCCAAAATAACTCAGTTCAGTTTTTTCTTTAAATTCTTTGTTGAGATTATCTTTAATTTCATTAAGTTGATTGATGAAAGCCTCGTTGTTTTTGGTGTCGTTGCTTTTGTTTTTTGGTTCAATGAAAAGGAGAAGGTTTTTGCCGTCTTTCGTTACGACGTAATTATCTTCGAGTTTAAAATCTTTGCTGATATTGAGCGCGTTCAGTTTTTTAATTCCAAGAAAAGTAATTCCGAGCGGGTCTTTTTTGATGAAATCTTTTGTGACCAAACTCGTAGGCGAAACCAAAGAAACATAATTGTTCTCAACCTGTTTGGCAATGCTGTCTTTACTAATTTTTCGTTCGATTTCCTGATAATCACTTTCATCTAAAAACAAAGGCAAATTCTGATTCACGAAATCAAACGTCTCAGAAATCTCATTGTCATTCACCTTTCCTTGGATAGAACCGATGTATTTCTCTAGAGGTTTTGTTTTCTCTAAAAATGAATCAGCCGTTTCGGATAACTGAAAATTATCATCTTTCGATTTCTTTTCAATAATGACAATGATTTTGTCTGAAAAATTGAGTTGCTTCAGAACTTTCGCCGTCAAATCAGACTTTTCGCTCTTCGGAATGATTTGATTGATGTCTTCTTCAAAGTTGATTTTCGATGCAAAAAACAAGCACAGAAAAGCAATTCCCATCGCAACGGCAATGGAAAGGATTCTGTTTTTGGCAATCAGATAATATAAATAGATGAAAAAACGATGCATTTGCTATTCTATCAGATTGATTAAATCGCGAAGTTCTTTGTCGGAGATTGTTCCTTGTTCGGATTTATCATAAATGGTTAAAAGATAGATTGTTTCGTCTTGGATGATGAAATGTGAAATCAGTCTTGCACCACCAGATTTACCTTTGTTCTTGCTGGAAATTTGCATTCGGATTTTGTAGGAATTGTTGCCAAGTAGTGTTCCTTGCTTGGGATTTTCGCGAAGACTCTCCAAAAGTTCTGCAAAATCTGTTTTTATGGATGAATGTTTTTTCGCCAGTTTCTTTATGTTCTTGTCAAAAACTGAAATAGTTTTAATATTATAGCTCATTCAAAATTTCTTGTGCATCTCTCGCTTTTGTTTTACCTTTTTTTACAAGATTAAGTTCCTTCACAGCTTCTTGCAGGTCAAGGAGAATCTCACTCTTGTCTTTTTTGGAAATCTGAAATTTTAACTTCAATGCTTTAGCAAATGCCTTCAAAGCATCTGCTTCTTCAGAAGTGTTGGGCTCTATGATGAAAATATCTTGTGTTGGCATTTTAATTAATGATTTAAAATAACTTAGTATTATATTCAATACAAATGTAGTATTTTAAGTTTTCAAAATCAATAAATCCTCAACAGCAATGTGAAAATCCTATTCCGAAATCAATCGTTCGGAAAGGCTGATTTACGGCTTTCATTGATATAATTAATAATAACAAATTTTAAAATCGAGAGCACTAAATGAGCAGTCTAAAAAAAAACCTCTACTTTTGCAAAAATTTTCCAGTATGCCAAAGAATCTTGTAATCGTCGAATCACCAGCAAAAGCCAAAACAATCCAAAAATATTTGGGTAGTGATTTTGAGGTGAAATCCAGCTTTGGACACATCCGTGATTTGCCGAAAAAAGGAATGGGAATCGACCTTACGAGCTTCACACCGGACTACGAAGTTTCTGCAGACAAGAAAAAATTGGTGGCAGAATTGAAAGCCTCTGTGAAAAAAGCCGATATGGTTTGGCTGGCGTCCGATGAGGACCGCGAAGGAGAAGCGATTGCTTGGCATCTTGCGGACGAGTTGAAATTAAAACCAGAAAATAGAAAAAGAATCGTTTTCCACGAGATCACCAAAAATGCGATCTTGAAAGCGATTGACAATCCAAGAGATATCGACCAGAATTTGGTTAATGCACAACAAGCAAGACGAGTTTTGGACAGAATAGTTGGTTTCGAAATGTCACCGGTTC
>JAGNPP010000139.1 GCA_017989575.1 Chryseobacterium sp. | reverse complement strand
GTAAACCGGCAACCCAAGCAAAATCAATCCCAATCCTGGCAATGTATAATCTGGTTTATAGATCAATAACAGAATACAAAAAGCCGTTCCAATCAAAAGGTAAAGCACTGGCGTGAACGGATAAAGGAAAGTTTTGTAACCTCTTTCCATTTCAGGTTTTTTGATTCTTAGATAGATTACGCCAAAAACCGTCAACATATAAAACAAAACAATCACGAAGGAAACCATATCCAAAAGATTCCCGTATTGTCCGCTCAGGCAAAGCAAACTTGCCCAAATTCCCTGCATCCAAAGAGATTTTTCAGGCACTCCGTTTTTATTGTTTTCAACGGCGGATTTTAGGAACAATCCGTCCTTTGCCATCGTTTGGAAAACCCTTGCGCCAGCGAGAACAATTCCGTTTACGCAGCCAAAAGTCGAGATCATCACAAGAATCGCGATGATAATCGTTCCAGCATTTCCGAACATTTTCTCAGCTGCAGAAACCGCAACTCTGTCATTGGCTGCAAAAGCGATAGAATCTCTGTCAAGCGCATTCAGATAAACGAAATTTACCAAAAGATAAAGAATCATCACGGCAGAAGTTCCTAAGATCATCGCTTTCACAACATTCTTTTTAGGATTCTCTATTTCGCCGGAGATGAAAGTCACATTCTCCCAAGCCACAGAACTGAAAACCGAACCAACCATCGCCGCTGCAATGCCACCAAGAATTGTGGCGCCGGAAATTCCCGTCCATTCTGTGTTTTTTAAATTTTGAAAAGCTTCCCAACCGAAACTCATATTCGAACTCCAATTGGATTTATCGATTAAAATAAAACCTAAAATAATCAATCCAAGAAGTGCGATTATTTTTGAAGAAGTAAAAACATTCTGTAATATTTTCCCGAATTGGACACCTTTCGTATTCACAAAAGTCAGAAAAAGAATCACGACAATCGCCAGAATTTGAATCCAGGTAATCTGAAATTCGCCACTTTGAAAAATTGGTGCAGCATCATTAAGAGAAGGAACAAGATAAGCCGTAAATTTCCCGAAAGCCACAGCCACAGCCGCAATCGTCCCGGTTTGTATCACCGTAAACATTCCCCAACCGTAGAGAAATCCCATCGGTTTTCCGAAAATCTCGGTGATGTAAGTATATTGTCCACCCGCTTTTGGGAACATCGCCGAGAGTTCGCCGTAGCTAATTGCCGCAGCAACGGTCATCACGGTCGTTATCAACCAGACTACGATCAGCCAATAGCCAGAACCGAGATTCCGCATAATATCTGCGCTCACGATAAAAATCCCGCTACCAATCATCGATCCCAGCGTCCCAAAGTTTGAGTTTCTTTTCCATAGTTTCTTATTCTTCATCAAATATAAAAACATCTTTGGTATTTTGATGACGGCGAGTGAATTAAAAGTTGTTGACAAGCTTTATTAATGTCAAATAAATAAGATTTCCAAGAAATTCTTATCATAAATGTCGTTTAAAATATTATTTTTGATAAAAATACCACACAAATGAAACTTTATTTACCAATTCTATTGGCATCTTCTCTTTTTGTTGTCAATCTCAAAGCTCAGAATCTTAGAGAAGAAGTGACCTTGAAAGGCACAAATTATAAAATTTTCGATGCCACCTCAAATGATAAAGATGTGGAAAAAACAATCTATCAGGTTGTGGGAAATCAAAACGAAAAAATTGAGCACACAGCCCGGATTTTTGATAAAAAACTAGATAAGGAAACTTATTTGGGCGTTTACAGAAAGAACGACAGCGAGTTACATTTTATAGAATTCAACCAAACGAAAACGCCGGCAACGCTCAATCATTACGTATATGCTCCCAACAACAAAGGGAAATTGATGCTTGTAAAAAAAGAATTTGACCTTACGGATTTTCCAAAGGATTTGCCACCAAAATTTAAAAACAATCAACCCATTCATCCGGAATTTCCTGGTGGTGATAAAGAACTGAATAAATGGGCAGAAAAAAATATTGTTCCAATCCTTAAGAAAAATTTGGCTTCCAAAGATGTCGTTCTCACTTTAGAAATTGATAATGAGGGAACAGCAACTTTGCAAAATTTATCACTTCTGGCTTTGCCAAAAGAAACAGAAAAAGCATTATACTCAAAAATTAAGGAAATGCCAAAGTGGACCACTCTGATCCAAGGCTATAAATTAACTGGAGTGGTTTTCGTACCGTTGTCGCTGTAAATTTTATATTAAAAAATAAATATTCGTAAAAACACAAACTAAAAATTTTATTAAAATGATTATTACTGCAACTGTATTCTACATTTCATTGGCTGTTTTGGCAGCTGTCATTTATGGTGTGTTTCTTTTTATAGAAAACAAATACGACAAGGAAGATTTCAAGCGCAAGTCGTTTTTTGTCATCGTGCCATTGGGGATTCTAATCTATATGTTTTGCCCAAAGGTTTACATCATCCAAAATTGCACGTCCAGCGAAGAAAAAGTGATGGTTTTTCCAACTCAAAGTTTCACGTATGGTAATGGGAAATGTTATGTTATCAACCAATCGACGGAGGTTTTGGGGATTGTAACTTACGTTTACGGAAATCCGCCGGAGGACGAAGTGGAGGAAAGGTCGCTCAATGTGGAGATCTTGCCAAAAGCAACGCAAATGATCCCAAAAGGTATGATCTCTTATTTGTTACAACCAGCACCCCGGTCGGTGAGTACGAAATCTGATTACGAGTTCCGCCATAGATTGTTCTGTGTGTCGCAGGAAGATGAAGGTGATAAAACGGATGGAGAAGATGGCGCTTACAGCACAGAATAATTATTTTTAAATTAGAAATAATGACAAAATTTCAATCTTTAAACGATGGAAAAGCCTACGAAATATATCCTCTAAGAGGGTATATTTCTTTGATGTTTTATTTGATACTTTTTTTGCTGATAGCCATAATTCCTATTTTATTTTTTATCTCAGATGATTTTATCATTGAGGAAGTTTTGAAACTCGTTTTTTTTTCCTTGCTTATCAATCTGATTATTTTTTTTCCAGTTGGTCTTATTTTGTACTATAATTCCTACTATTTCGATTGGGCCGAAAAGAAGATTTATAAAAAAATATTCTTTTACAAAAAGCTAAAAATGAACGCGGAAAACATTGAAATCGAAAAAAACAGTTCCAAAATTATAGACAAAACCGATAGATTTTCTAACGTGATAAACTTGGTGTTTTTTGGATTAAAATCTAAAGACATTTCCGAAAAGCCTAAAGAGTTGATTGATCTCATCAATAAAAACTGGCTCAATGCAATCCCGGAAATCAAAGAAGAAAAAGTAGTGGGATTTCATAGTTTGGTTTATTTTAAATCAATTGATGATAATGAATTTGAGTTGATAAAGTCTAAAAAGTTGCATATAGTATTATTTATTGTGATCTGTTCTGCGTTCGTTTATCAGCTTTACAATTTGCAGTCGAAAAGCACTTCTGATATAGAGTTTTTAGATTTTGTAACTGGAATTCCTGCGTTTGTATTTTTGATTATTATATCGACCCGAAAAATTTTTAATCTCAAAGACAGAATGATCTATACCAAATTTTTGTGGGTGATTCCTTATGAAAAAATGAGTCAGGATCTCTTCCACAATTTTGAGATTACAAAGCATCACACCAACGGATTCTACACAGGAACATCACTTAATATGCTTTTCTCAAAGAAAGCAAATCCTGATAAATACAGAGATTTGACCATCGTTTCTGCTACAAAAAATACAAAACCTTTTGAATTAATAATGACAGAAATCCGATTTCTATTGTCAAAGATGAAGTGAGAATGAATTACTTTTTGCGTTGTATTGTGACGCCCGTTATCGCACCGTTTCCATCGTAAATTAATGCTTTTCCTTCACAATTTTTGTTGAGGTAGGAGACGGTTTTGGATGGCACTTTTCCGTTCATTGTGTTGATGAAGATTTCTTTTCCATCGACAATCGTATTGGTGTTTTCGGAAATGTAACTTTCGTTGGCTGGAACCACTTTCATTTTTGAAAAACGGGTTTGCGCCTTGTTTTCATATTCGTAAAAATTGGTGCTGCTTTTTTTTTCGGACGAAAAATATTCTTCCCGAATCAGCCTTCCCAGATCATCGTAAAAGGAATGCTGTTCAGATGTTGGGTTATTTCGTTCATCAATACTTACTTTTTTTGAAATTTCAAATTTGTTGTTCAAAAGATATTCATCGCGAGATTGGCTGTTGAAGAATTTTGTGACAATACGATCTGGAAGATATTTGAATTGAGTTTCGTAGTCCCTTTTATGATTCAAATGATACACGATAGAATCTACCAAACCGAAAGCATTGAAGTGGTATTTATGTCCAGACTTTTCTCCGTTTCTATCATAATCACTGCTTATGATCTGCCCATTTTTGTAGGTTACAGAAGAACTGTAGCTCAATTGTTTCTCGGCAAGGTCGGTAAAAACTTGGGTCTCAATTGTTCCATCACAATTGATGGCGCTTAGCCCGAAAACGGCAGGAGAAAAATTACGTTTTAAGTTCTTTAGAAGTTTTTCCGAATATTTCTGGTCAGCTTTGTAAACGATGGACCAGATAGAATCTATTGCCGATCTTGCAATTTTTTCTTCATTTTTGATAGTTTTGTTAACTCTTTGAGATTTCTCCAAATTTTCGGATAAATGTCTTTTTATTAATGGCAGATAATTTTCGACATCATATTCTATAATAGGTTTTCCCGAACCATCAAAAAGGATCATTGCGGTTCTTTTTTTCATTTGGTTGACATCCACAAACCACGTTTTTTTTCCTTTGGTAAATTTAAAAGTCTTTGCATTGGTTCTACCAACCAACATCAAATCTGTTGCTGAGCCGAATAGGCCATAAATTTGATTTGCTGTTTCTGTGTGCTTTTTAACTAGTTCTTCTTCGGCTTTTATATTTTCATTTTCAACAAAAAAGGCAGCTTTGGAAGGTGATTTAATACCGAAATCAGATTTTTCACCATTTTTCGGGTTACGAATAATTTTTGGTGAGCACGAAATACAGACCAGAACAATTGCTAGGGAAACTAAAATTAATTTTTTAATCATCTTTTTGTGTGTTTAGTTGTTTATCAAATATAATTAAATAGTTCGCAATTTAATTTCTTGGTTGGTTAATATTTTTATCCAAGTGTATGTTTTGGATAAAACTAAAAGTAGAATTTTCTTTAAAATATTCTATAAAATTAAGATCTTATTAAGCATTCGATAATGATTTGTGAGTTCAGCGAGAAAAGCTTAATTTTGCAACTTCAATTTTACACACACTATGGAACTAGAATACGTAGAACATCTGAGCCCAATGCTGAAAGGCGATATCAAGAATTATCTGATCGATATCGACGGAACTATCACAGAAGATGTGCCTAATGAAGAGCCAGAAAGAATGGTAACTTGTGAACCTTTTCCAGACGCTTTGGTAACAATCAACAAATGGTATGACGAAGGTCACCAGATTTGTTTTTTCACGTCCAGAACAGAAGATTTGAGAGAGGTGACAGAAACGTGGCTCAACAAACACGGCTTCAAATACCACAGCGTACTACTAGGAAAACCAAGAGGCGGAAACTACCACTGGATAGACAACCACCTTGTAAAAGCAACGAGATACAAAGGAAAATTTACAGATATGGTTGAAAAACAAGTGACCATACAAGTTTTCCGTGACTAGAAATATCAATGATAAATGATGAGTGATAAATGATACTAAAATTTATACTCAAACCGACTTCGATAATCATTTATCATCTATCAATTATCAATTATAAAAAATATGAAAGTACTTGCAAATGACGGATTGACGCAATCTGGAATCAATGCGCTATTACAGAACGGATTTGAGGTGATCACTGCGAAAGTGCCTCAGGAAAATCTGATCACTTATATCAACGAAAACAATGTGACAGTTCTTCTCGTAAGAAGCGCGACGAAGGTGACGAAGGAAATGGTGGACAATTGTCCAAGTCTGGAAATCATCGGTAGAGGTGGCGTCGGGATGGACAACATAGAGGTTGCATACGCGAGAGAGAAAGGGAAACACGTTATCAATACGCCGGCAGCGTCGTCGGAATCTGTGGCGGAACTGGTTTTTGCGCACCTTTTTTCAGGATGTAGATTCTTGCAAGATGCGAACAGACAAATGCCTGTAAAAGGAAATACGGAGTTTGCAAAACTTAAGAAAAAATACGAAGCTGGAATCGAACTGAGAGGCAAAACCATCGGAATCGTAGGCATCGGAAGAATTGGACAAGAAGTGGCGAGAATCGCGCTTGGATTGGGAATGAAAGTGATTGCTTCTGACACGAGAATCGGGAAAGCAAGCGTGCGAGTAGATTTCTACAACAGCCAATACATCAATGTTGAAATTGAAACTGAACCGTTGGAGCAATTGATCCAGCATTCAGACTTCATCACACTTCACGTCCCTGCTCAGGATGGGCCGATCATCGGAGCGGCTGAGTTGGATAAAATGAAACCTGGCGCAGCAATCGTAAACTGTGCAAGAGGTGGCGTAATAGACGAAAATGCTTTGATTGCAGCGCTTGACAGTGGAAAACTAGCTTTCGCAGGTCTAGATGTTTTCGAAAACGAACCAACGCCTTCTGACGCTATTTTGAATCACCCAAAGATTTCTTTGACGCCTCACACAGGTGCAGCGACGGAAGAAGCTCAAGACAGAATCGGAACTGAGTTGGCAAATCAGATTGCTAGCATACTTTTGGTTAAATAGTCTCTCCTTAAGCTACTTATAATTTACTGATTATTAGTATTTTGGGTTTAAAATAGCTTGTTTTTTATTGCAAGAATTTGTATCTTAGAGCTTTAAAACCTTGCAAATATGTTGGGGAAAAAT
>JAGNPP010000009.1 GCA_017989575.1 Chryseobacterium sp. | reverse complement strand
AACTATCTTGACCGTGCTACAAATGGATTAAAGGAATTTCAAAAGGTTAGATATTTCTCCGCAGAGTTTTTTGTTGAAAGAATTAAAAAATATAAAAATTTCTATAATAATAGCGTACGCACTAATGCACTTCTTTTTTCTGAGACAGAAAATTTATCCAATATTATTTCTAAAGTCCGAGAATTGTATCCGAGTGGAAAACCAGCTAAAATTGCTTTTGTGGTAGGGCCAATGTCTACCGGAGGAACCATATCAAATAATTATTTGTTAATTGGGATCGAAATGATCGGTGGAGATAAAAATTGTGATGTCTCAGAGATAACAAATGAAAATTTAAAATCAGACATACTTTCTCGTGCTAACCAAACTGATGTTTTTAATTTTGTTGAAGAAATGGTTGCGCACGAGTATATTCATACACAACAGAAAAACATTAATATTAGTGCTTGCCAATGTCGTTTGCTGGAGCATATTTTAAAAGAGGGCATTGCCAGTTACATATCTGAAAAGTTGATAATGAAACGAAATGGGGAGGTTCAGAGCAGAGCGTCAATATATGCTAACGCAAATGAGAAAAAATTGTGGAATGACCTAAAAAAAGAATTATGTTCAAATGATTTTAGCAATTGGTTATATAACGGATCAACCAGTAAAGAACTTCCTGGAGATCTAGGATACAGAATTGGATATAAGATTGCTGAATCCTTCTACGAAAATTCTGCGGATAAAAACGAAGCTGTAAAAGAACTGATTGAAATGGATAATCCGCTAATTTTTCTAGATAGAAGTAAATATGATTTAAAATTTAGATAGAAACTAATGTTTGAGAATTATGCTAAATATTGAGTTATAGTGCTTTTAACCAATGTATATTGTATAACAGAGAAGAGCATCTTAATCTAATATATAAAGCTATAAAAATAAAAGGCTCAACGAATTTCGTTGAGCCTTCCTATGAAAAAGTAATTATCCCGAATTACTTATATTTATTTGTTAATGAGTTTTTCTAATTTCTCAATCATCTCTTTTTGTTGTTGTATCATAAATAGCACCTAAACTAGCACCTAAAAATAAAAAGCCCTGTAAATCAATAATTTACAGAGCTTTAAGTGGAGTTGGAAGTTCCTATATAATTTGTGTAAATAGTTGATTAATAATATTTTATAATTAATTATTTTAATGTAATTTTTGAAAGGGGACGGTTTTAGGGATGGTTGTTAAAAGTTCAATAAATAATTTGTACTTCTTCCGCCAGAATCTGCTTTCAATAAAATACCTTTTTCCACCAAATCATTTATATCTCTCAAAGCCGTATCTGGAGAAGTTTTTGCAATCTTGGCATATTTTGATGAGGTTAAATTCCCTTCAAAGCCGTCGAGTAGTTTTGAAAGTAATAATCTTTGGCGCTTGTTTGTCACTTTAGAGGCGTTATTTACAAAGAACTGATGTTTCCGGACTACTTTGTCGATTATCAAATTTGAAGCAATAATTGCCCCCTTTAAACATTCGAGAAACCATTTTAGCCAATTGGTTATATCCAGATTTCCTTTCTGGGTTCTTTCCAGAATAGTGTAATAAGATTTTTTTTCAGCGTTGATTTGAGATGACATACTATAAAAACGCTGATTCACGCCATCCGATTTTGATAATTGCATATCGGTTATGGCTCTCGCAATTCTACCATTTCCGTCATCAAAAGGATGTATTGTGATAAACCGTAAGTGGGCAATAGCAGCTTTTAAAATCGAATCCAAAGAATTTTCCTGATTAAACCAGTTTATGAAATCCTGCATTTCTATTTCCATCCTATCTGGTTTTGGGGCTTCAAAATGAATATTCTCTCTACCCAATCCTCCAGAAACCACTTGCATATCTCCAGTCCGCCATTGGGCGACTTCAATTTTATACAGTCCGCTTCTTCCTGTCGGGAATAATGCACCGTGCCATCCAAATAATCGCTCGTCGCTTAATGATTTATCTGAATTTTGGGTTGCATCCAGCATCATTTCTACAACTCCGTCAATATTTCGGTTTGAATGCTCAATTCCAAGATTATCTAATCCCAGACGAACTGCTATTGATGAGCGTACTAAATCTGGATTCAAAACTTCGCCTTCGATTTCAGAAGTCTTTACGACGTCCTGTATAAGGGTTTCCAAGTTGGCTTCATCTTTTAGTTCAAAACCTAACAATTCCACTTTCCCCAATAATTTACCTTGCAGTTGTTTTACTTCTGCAAGTAGATTAAAGAGTTCATCTTGTTCCCAGTAAAATTGAATCCAATCTTGAATTTGGTGGATGTAAAGTGCCATTTTGAAAGTTTACGGTAAATATACAAATTATTCTCCGCATATTTTGCGGAGAATACAAATGTTTTTCTCCGCATTATTTATGAAATCGACTGAATGTGATTTTGATAGTCTTGGTTATTAGTGTATAAATCCTTTCCATTGCTTGGTGTATTTCATCCGCATTTGTATTTATACCTAATAAAAAAAGCGGTAAATTATTTTTAAGTTTTGCTTCTTTTCCAAGCATTTTTTCATTCCAAAAAATGTATTTCCAAATACAGCATGATCTCTAGTTTCATATTTATTTTGATAGACAAGTTAAGTTTTCAGAGTTTTAAAAAAACTCTCCGCTACAGCATTGTCATAGCAATTTCCTTTTACTCATCAATTTTTATTTCATTTAGGGTATTCGTGATGTGCTGCGCAATTCCACTCATACTTCGGGTAATGTTTTTCCCGACTATTGACGTAAATTCTGTGCACGCATAATGTATCCCTCTGTCCGAATGGAAAATTAAGCTATCATGATCCTGTAAAGGACGGTGAAGTCGTGCCATTTTCAAGACGGAAATACTAGTATCCTGAGCCTTCATCGTCTCACTCAATGACCAGCCTATAACTTTTCTGTCAAACAGATCAATGACCGTAGTGAGATACAGCCAACCCTGACCTGTACGGATATAGGTAATATCAGAGGCTCAGACCTCTTTGCTGTTTTTAACCTGAAAATTTTGATTCAGATAATTCTCTACAACAGGGTATCGGTGGGAAGAGTTGGTGGTTTTCTTAAATTTTTCCTTTACGATACTTTTCAGGTCACGTTCTCTCATCAGTTTGGCAACAAAAGGACGTGAGGCTCTCATTCCCTTTGCTTCTATTTCTCTGGTTATTCGCAGACTTCCATATCTGCCACGACTCCAATGATAGATACTGAAGATATCTGAAAATAAAATAGCTCTTCTTTATGATCGTTTGGTAGATTTTCCTTTCTTCCAATGAACTGTAATTTTTTCTGATCTTTTTCATACTCTTAAAGTTAAAGAGTATAAGAATTGTGTCCTAACAAAGTTAGCAACTCCATTCTTCTATACGTATTAAAAAACAGAACTTGTGAATATAAATGATTGAATTTTTACGATTAAATTCTTTGCCAGATTAAAAAATAATAATAAAGTCGAAATGATTATTAGAATTTATGACTGATCAATTCTGTGAAATATTTGGTTAAAATTTAATTCATATTTTCAAAAATATAGAATTTCAAATTTTTATTCGTTATTTGTAGTAATAATTTAAATTATCAATGATAAAATGATTTGCCATAAATCGAAAAAGCTTTTCTTACTATGTGCATTTTTTATATTATGCGCTTCCTGTAACGACAACGAACAAGTTAAGGATCAAAGTATGGAAATTAGGCAGCTTGATTCACTTGTTGCCAACAAGTTGGATTTTCGTATAAAAAGGGACCGCCATATTGCTGATCTAAAAAAACGGCTCCATAGTGATGATCTTAATGCCGAACATCAATATATAATAAACGGAGATATTGCAGATAATTATTTCGGGTATCAGAGCGATTCTGTCATTACCTATCTTCAGAAGAATCTTGTTCTGGCAGATTCAACAGAAAATAACAATTGGCGATATGAAACATTGATCAAGAAGAGCAACCTGCTTAATTCCATCGGGCTTTTTACTGAATCGAAGATGATTCTTGACAGTATAAAAACGGATGTTCCCAAGGTTTTGCTTTTTTCCTATAACTCTACTTCGGAATCCCTTTATACCAATCTTTACGAGTACAGCAGGAGCAATAAAATGTTTGCTGACGTATACCGGACAAAACTACTGGAATATTATCACAAAGGGTTTGCATCTTCTGAAGATCCCGTCTTCAGGAATCTTTTCCAGTACAATATTTGTAAAATGAACAACGAATGGGAAAGAGCAATACTCAATATCGATCAGTTTATAAACTCTGTCCCCGCCAAAACAAGGCTGAAAGCTATTGGATATTATTGTAAAGCTTTTGCAGAA
Organism: Chryseobacterium sp.; assembly: GCA_017989575.1. Lineage (GTDB taxonomy): Bacteria > Bacteroidota > Bacteroidia > Flavobacteriales > Weeksellaceae > Epilithonimonas. Next base: position 15,881 of record JAGNPP010000009.1, on the reverse strand, counting down.
GGCGAAATCGGGCATACGGAAAATCAAAAAAAATATCTTGCACTATCGGCAATTGAGGATATCGAATCTGCTACTACGGAAAACAGGTCACTTCAGGAGCTTGCATTCCTCCTTTATAAGGAAGGTGATTACAATACGGCTTACCGCTTTCTTGGATCTGCAATAGAAGATGCCAATTTCTATAACGCCCGTTTCAGAACTTTTCAGATCAGTAAAGTGCAGTCTATTATAGAAAAAGCATATATGCTCCAGATCAACAATACAAACAGAAAGCTGCGATTTTCTGTTTGGATGATCAGTATTATGCTGATTATTCTTGCTTTGGTGACCTACTTGGTGATCCGCCAGTTAAAGATAATTGTAAAATCCAGAAAAGAACTTAGGTCTGCCAATGAAAACCTCAGTGTTTTGAATTTGAAATTAGATGAGGCCAATCACATCAAGGAAGAGTATATTGGTTTTTTCATCAACCAGTGTTCAAATTATCTCGAAAAATTTGACCGTTATAAAAAACTGATCTCAAGAAGGCTATCTACGGGACAATTGGACAAACTTTCAGAAATGGTGAACAACAAAAAAAATGATGAGATGGACCTTGATGAGCTATACCAGAATTTTGATCGCGCTTTCCTAAGGATATATCCAAATTTTGTTGAGGAAGTAAACAAGTTACTAAAGCCGGAAGAACATTATCAAATGAAATTCGGGACCCTTCACACAGAGCTACGAATTTTTGCATTGATCAGATTAGGGATCAACGACTCCAATCAGATTTCAGATTTTTTAAGATATTCTGTAAGGACAATTTATAATTATAGGAGTAAAGTAAAAGCAAAATCTGTCATTGAAAATGATAATTTTGAAGCAGAAATCATGCTGATAGGCTCAATATCTTCTGCATAGCATTTACTTTTTATTAATATTGGGGTTTTGTTATGTAGTTGATTTACAGACCTAATATTTAATTTATCATTGAAAAACGTTTACCTAAAGCTTACAAAAACAATTTGTAAGCTTTTTTCATATCATAACCGAAATATATTAGCAACACAGAATTAACCTTCAGTTAAAGAATCGTTAATATTTTAAAATTATTACGTACATATGAAAAAGCACTATTTTTTTAAACTGATTTCGTCTATATTTTGTCTTATTTGTTTAGGCAACAATTTTTACAAATCACAAAATCCATATAAAGCACCTTTATACTGGAATCCTTACGAATATCACATCACAAGAGAAATGTCTGGTGTGCAGGATAATTATCTGACCGAGCAGGCCTTGTCCGATAATATCAACTGGCTGGAGCAAAATCTAAAATCCTATGGATATACAATGGTCTGTATGGACGGTTGGGGAGATGTAAGTCAGATCAGTGGGAACGGTTACAGAAAAAGCCATTCCTCTAAATGGCAACACGACTATGCCTGGTGGTCGCAATATTTGCAAGGCAAAGGAATGACTTTGGGAATGTACGAAAATCCTCTTTGGCTACACGTAGATGCTAATGATACTACCAAAAAAATTGTCGGAACTAATATTAATGTATCATCTCTTTTGGATCCTGCAGAGGAAACTATGTGGTTCAAATGGGTACAGGTTGACAGGCCTGGTGCTGAAGAGTATGTAAAAGGCTATGTGAAATATTATGCCGATATGGGAATCAAATATCTGCGTGTAGATTTTCTCTCGTGGTTTGAGTCTGGATATGACAGAAACCTGGGAACAGTAGGCCCACAAAGAACAAAAGCTCAATATGAAAAAGCTTTAAGATGGATGCGTGAAGCCTGTGATGCAAACGGGGTATATTTGAGTTTAGTAATGCCAAATCTTTTTAATACAGCAGAATTAGAAAAACAATATGGTCATCTTTTTAGAATTAATGAAGATGCTGGCGAAGGTACTTGGTATAAATTTAGTGATAAAGACAGAGGTCATCGTTTTAATACTTGGTCACAATATGCCAATGCATTTGATGGCTTTATATATTGGTCACAGGTTACAGGTAGTAACAAAGTGCAGCTGGATGGTGATTTTATCCGAATTAACACCTTTGCCAACGATACAGAGAAAAGAAGTGTGATCTCTCTCAATATCTTGGCAGGCGGTCCGGTTACTATTGCAGATCAATACAACACCATTGGCAACGATGTCTGGCTTTACCAAAATTCTGAATTGTTGGATCTGAATACTGCAAAATTTGTTGGAAAACCCCTTAGTAATGATCCTACAAATGCTAACAGCCAAACCTGGCGGGGACAGCTGAGCAACGGCGACTGGATCATCGGTTTTTTTAACAGAGAAACAACACCTCAGGTCCGTTCTATGAACTTTCTCAACCAGCTTGGTGTCACAGGACAAGTGATGGTAAGAGATCTTTGGCAGCATGCCAATCTGGGGAAAATGAGCAACATCTCGGTTACTGTTCCGCCACACGGTTGTATCATCCTCAAATTAATTAGGAATTCTACGGAAAGCTGCAATGGGCAGACCATTAATTTCCCAACAATTCCCAATAAGAATGCTAGTGATTCAGCTTTTAGTCCGACAGCGACATCATCTGTGGGTCAGGTTATAACCTATGAAGTTAATTCCGGACCGGCAAAAATTGTAAATAATCAAATTCAACTGACAGGCGTAAACGGAACTGTCTATGTGCAGGCAAAACAAAGCGGAGGAAGTGGGTATTGCGCCGCCATACCTCAGCTCCAAAGTTTCAATGTAACTGGTGGTCATTACTCTCAAATGTACGTTGGAGGGAGTTTTAACAACTGGAGCATGAAAGCTATGGCAATGGAGAACAGTGTCTGGAAGATAAAAGACCAGGTTCTTCTCGCAGGAAATTATGAATTGAAATTTGCAAATACGAATAATTTCAGCGGTCAGGATTGGGGCAATGCTTCCGGCTTATCAGGAACCGCACAATCTACTACCGGCGGAGGAGCTAATGTCAGCTTTACAATATCCACATCAGGAACTTACAATATAGAATTCAATGATATCACTTTGCAATATAATATCCAGTTCGCACCAGCTCATCAGCAGGATATGTATGTCGGAGGAACATTCAGCAATTGGGCTTTGCAACAGATGAGTCTTCAGAATGATATCTGGACAAAGAGTAATGTTTCTTTCTCTGCCGGAGATCAAGAACTGAAATTTGCCAATACATCTAACTGGACAGGTGACGATTGGGGTAATGCTAACGGAGCTACAGGTTTTGCACAACTTACAACAGGTGGTACGCCTAATATCAAATTCAATTTAGCATCATCAGGCAATTATAACATTCTTTTCAATGATATGACTTTGGGTTATCAGGTTTATAACGTTTTGGCTGTAAGTGATATCAACAAAAAATCTTTATCAATCTATCCAAATCCTGCTGATAAAAATATATTCATCACCTCGGATAACGAACTCATCAGAAGCTACGAGATATATGATATGACAGGAAAATTGATAAAATCTCAAAAAACAGATGGTAAGCAATGTGAGATTAATGTTTCTCAAATGATAAAAGGAAATTATATCCTGAATGTAAATCTGGAGAACAGAATTGTAGGACAAAAAATTATTATTAAATAAAATAAAAAAACCAATTATAAATGAAACCTAAATTTTTGAGAAGCACCATTGCGATTGCAGCAGTCTATTTTTCAGGAAATTTGTACGCACAGCAAGATACTGATACGTTACAGACAGAACAGAAAATAGAGGAGGTTGTAGTGATCGGATATGGTAAAGCAAAAGCAAAAGATCTTACAGGCTCAGTATCTGTAATTAATCTAGGGAAAGCAGGAAACCAACCTGTTGCAGATATAGGACAAGCTATCCAAGGACGTGCTTCCGGTGTTACTGTTGTCAATTCCGGTGAGCCGGGCAGCAATGTTACATTCCGTATCCGTGGGACTGGAACTATCCAGAACAATAATCCTTTGATCGTGGTAGATGGGATGCCACTGAACGGCGGACTCAACCAGATCAATATGAGCGATGTAGAATCCATTAACATTCTGAAAGATGCCTCATCTACTGCCATCTATGGTTCTCGTGGTGCCAATGGTGTTGTGATTATTACAACAAAACGTGGAGCAAAAGGCGGAATCCTGAATTTTGATACCTTCACAGGAATCCAAAGTGTGAGCAATATGATAAAAGTTTTGGATGCATCGCAATATGCCCAGCTTAATAATGAGATGCTTACCAATGCAGGGATGTCAACCAATCCGGAATTTGCAAACCCTGCATCATTAGGAAAAGGTACAGATTGGGTAGATGCGCTTTTCAGCCCGGCTTTAATATCAAATTATTCTTTGTCATATGGAGACCGATCCGAGAAAAGTAACTTATATGTTTCTACAAGTTATTTCAATCAGAAAGGGGTGGTTCTCAATACAAATTATGACAGATATATTGTTCAGTTAAACGGAGATACCAAAATAAAACCTTTCTTGAAAATCGGGAACAGTGTGAAATTACAACACGATCTTAAAAGAAGCGGTTCTTATGATATCAAAGGAACAATACTTTCTTTACCAACCAGACCTATTTACGATGCAAATGGTGGATGGGCAGGCCCGGGAAGCAATCCTATGCTTTACGGCGATATAGATAACCCGATAGGGAAAGCAACCATTGTAGAAAACTCTACAAAAGGATACAACATTCAGGGAAATATCTATGCAGAAGCCGAAATTATCAAGGATTTGAAATTCAAATCTTTAGGTGGTATGGAAGCGAACCTTTGGTACACAAGAACTTGGTCTCCAAAATACCAATGGGGTGTAAAATCTCAGGAAAATTCTTATTTGTCAGAAGGTTCTAACAGAAGTATTACGCTTCTTTGGGATAATACTTTGACTTATGACAAAACTTTTGGTGAACATCACGTCAATGCAGTTGTAGGAAGCAGTGCCCAGAACAATCAGTATAACTATCTAAATGCATCGGTACAAAAATTCCCTAGCGAAAGTACACAGCAGATAGACAACGGTATTTTGCAACCAGTGCAACACGGAAACGCATCTGAGTGGGCAATTATGTCATACCTAGGACGTGTAAACTACAGTTTTGCAGATAAATATTATCTAACAGGAACTATCCGTAGAGATGGATCTTCAAGATTTGGAGTAGATAACAGATGGGGATGGTTTCCATCGGCAGCTTTGGCTTGGAGGATCTCAAATGAAAATTTCCTCAAGGATTCCAAAACAATCAACAACCTGAAACTTAGACTGGGTTACGGGATCACGGGTAATCAGGAGATCGGTAATTACTCCTTCTCATCGTCATACAATACGTATTTGTACAACTTCAATAACACTTATGTAAGTGCAGTTTTACCAACTGTTTTACCAAACCCGGATGTAAAATGGGAAGGACAGGAGCAGTATAATGCAGGTTTTGACCTAGATATGTTCAACAACAGAATTAGTTTGATTGTAGATGGATATATCAAAAACACAAATGATATGCTTGTGCCGATGTCGGTACCTGTAACATCTGGTTACTCTGATGTTTATGTTCCGTCTATCAACGCTGGTAAAATCCAGAACAAAGGGATTGAAGCCACTTTATCTACCAAAAATTTTGTTGGTGAAAACTTCAAATGGTCTACAGACGCTGTTTTTTCTTATAACAAAAATAATGTAGAAAGCATCAATAGTGAGACACCAATTATCACAGCAACTGGTGGGCTCAATAGCACCATTGGACAAATACAGAACGGTTATCCGGTTAATATTTTCTATGGTTATGTTACGGCTGGAGTTTTCCAAAATCAGACAGAGGTTAATAACTACGCTGTTCAGATGCCGGGATCTAACCCTGCTACAAGCACGGCTCCTGGTGATATCAGGTTCAAAGATCTAAATAATGACGGGGTCATCAATGATAAAGACCGTACGATTATCGGAAACCCAAATCCAAAATTCACATTCTCACTTAACAATACATTTACTTACAAGAATTTTGATTTAACAATTTTCTTACAAGGTAGCTATGGTAATGATATCTTCAATGCCAACAGAATGTATACAGAGTCTATGTCTGTAATTAATAATCAAAACGCATCTGTACTAGGAAGATGGACAGGTGAGGGTACTAGCGACGATATGCCAAGAGCAATCTACGGAGATCCAAACCAAAACTCCAGAGTTAGCGACAGATTTATCGAGGACGGATCATATATCAAGATCAAAAACATCAACTTAAGCTACACACTTCCCAAAGGTGCTTTCGGTCAGAATTTCAGCCTGATCAAGGTGTTTGTTTCTGCACAGAATCTAGTGACCTGGACCAAATATTCAGGCTTTGATCCGGAAGTGCCGGTAAATGGCATCGACAATGGAACTTACCCTATTACAAGAACTGTTTCTTTAGGACTTAATGTTGGATTTTAAAAATTAAAAACAATGAAAAAGATAAAAATAGCAATATTCGCACTCATCGCACTTACAGCTGTGAACTGCAGTGACGATTTTCTGGATAAAACCCAGCCAGATACCATAAATACCAGTAATTATCCACAGACTGGAGAAGAGCTTATAACTTTGGTCAACGGAGCTTACCAGCCGTTACAGCGTCCAAAGCTTTATAATATGAGAATGTGGACCACAGATATCTTCGCCGGAAACAGTATTGTTGGAGCTGGCGGCGGCGATGACGGTATCGAGACCATACAGCTTTCCAACTTTGTGACAAGCACCGATAATCAAGGTGTTTTGGATCTTTGGAGAGGGCCTTGGCCGGGAATCCTTTCTTCTAATATTATCATTAAAACAGCCCCAACACTGAATATTGATGATGCCGTAAGAAATAAATGCTTAGGAGAGGCCTATTTCCTCAGGGCTCATTATTATTTTATCCTGGCTACATTCTTTGGCGATGTACCTTTGGTTACAGAACCGCAGGACGTGAACGGAGATCTTTATCCGACAAGAGCACCAAAAGCGGAAATTTACAATCTGATCGTTTCCGATCTGGAAAAGGCGATCCAATTGCTCCCGACAAAACAGCAATATGGCGACAGTGATAAAGGCAGGGCAAGCAAAGGTGCTGCTATTGGAGCTTTGGCAAAGGTAAATCTTACACTCGGCAATTGGCAAAAAGTAGTAGATCTTACCACTCAGCTAGAAGGAATGGGCTATGCTCTTAATAGCGATTATTCCGATAACTTCAACATCAATACAGAAAACTCTATAGAATCTCTTTTCGAAGTGCAATATGCATCGGACGGAGGATATGATTTCTGGAGCAATGAGAATCAGTCATCCTGGACCAGTACATATATGGGACCGCGCGGATCCAATTTCGTAGGAGGAGGCTGGGGTTGGAACCAGCCGACCCAGGAATTTGTCGACAGCTATGAGGCCAATGACAAAAGGAAGGATAAAACCATTTTCTACCAGGGTTGCCCGGATTATGATGGCAAAGAGTACAAAGCAAGCTATTCCCTCACAGGATATAATGTAAGAAAATTCCTTGTGCCCTTATCTGCATTTCCTTCTTATGACAACAGTCCGCTTAATTTTCCGGTAATGCGTTATTCGGAAGTTTTATTGATGAAGTCAGAAGCGCTTAATGAGTTGGGACAGACTTCGCTTGCATTGGTTCCCCTCAATGCTGTGAGAACAAGAGCAGGATTGGCAAAACTTACCTCCGGACTTTCGCAAACTGCATTTCGTGACAAAGTATTGCACGAGAGAAGGATGGAACTGGCTTTTGAAGGTCAAAGATGGTTTGACCTTGTACGTACAAACAATGGGCAATACGGATTAGATTTTCTCCATTCCATTGGAAAGACCAATGCTACTACCAAGCATCTTCTCCTCCCGATCCCTCAGATAGAAAGAGACAGAAATCCCAACCTTACCCAGAATCCTGGTTATTAATAACAGTAATTATCCTAATTATGAAAACAAAATCTAACATAAAAAATTGGAGCAAAAAATTATTTTGGATCGTTCCTCTTATTTTCCTTGGCATTTTTGCCTGTCGGGAAGAGCTGGCCTCAGAAGAATTTGAGATAAGTGAACTCTCGGTTAAAACTTCGGATATCAACGAATTGCTTCCGGCAATGTATAATTCCAAATTCAACTTCAGCTGGACACCTGCGAATAATCAAGGCACAAGTTCTGCAATTTCTTACAAACTAGAGATTGATAAAAAAGAAAATAATTTTTCTAACTCTCAAACTTACGAAATTGGAAAAAATATTTACTCGTATGACATCTTGATCGGTGATCTCAACACATTGCTTATTGACACTTATGGTGCAACTCCTGATACAGATATTACAATGCAGGCAAGAGTAACAGCTACATTTGCAGATAGTTCTGTAAAATCTCAAAGTTCCGCTGTAGATTTCACGTTGAAGCCATATAAGCCTTTTACCAACACTTTATATATTGTTGGAGATGCTACTCCAAACGGATGGGATATTACGCAAGCGACGGCACTTACAAAAAGTACCAGCAATCCTGCTGAGTTTGTTTATTATGGACAGCTGAAATCCGGTAACTTCAAATTTGCGACCTCTCAGGAGAGCTGTTGGTGTCAGGATTTCTACACGAGAGATTCCAATGACGAAACAAAAATGGTTTACAGCGTAGGGGGGAGTGGTACAGATTTGCAATGGACAATTGATAATCCAAGCTTATACAAAGTTACTGTGAATGTTTTGACATTGAGCATCAAAATAGAAAAAATGGACGGACCTCAGTTCAATGATGTTTGGATTGTTGGTGATGCATCTCCAAGTGGATGGGATGTAGATAATCCTGTGGCGTTAAAACAAGATCAGAGCAATCCATTTATTTTTACATTGGAGTGCAGCCTTAAAGAAGGAAACTTCAAATTTTTGACAGGTACAAAAGGCGAATGGTGTGGAGAATGGTACCGCCCATTGGTAGATAATCAAGACCTAGTCGCTACAGGAATGGCGCAAAACTCAGGCTGTACTGTAGATAACAGATGGAAAGTGAGCGCGGCAGCATCCGGAAGATATTTGATCACGATTAATACCGCAAATAATACCATCAAGTTTGAGCCTGTAAATGTCTATATGATTGGTGATGCCACTCCAAACGGATGGAATATGGGCACTCTAACGCCAATGCAGAAAAACGGAAGCATTTACACCTGGACCGGTAACCTTACTGCAGGATCTTTCAAGTTCACCAAATTCAATACAACGTGGTGCGACGGAACAGAATTGGTTGCAATGACTCAGGATCAGAGCATTTCCAACACAAGTTTCCAGGAGAGGATAAAATGTGCAGGAGGCGATGCAACAGACCTTAAATGGAAAGTCAATTCTGCCGGTAATCACACGATTACCTTGAATCTCGATACTAATACACTTAATATTCAGTAATTTTTTCTTATCAAAGATCACACGGCAGCAATTGCCGTGTGATTTTAAAATAATACAACTGATTTTTCAAATAAACTGGAAGTATCTGGAAAGTTATTGTTAAAAAAGTAAAAAATGAAAATCAATAAACAATTTTTTCTTTTCATAGGTCTGTTTTTTTCTTCATTAATATTTGCCGGCGAGATCACCTCGTTTACAAAAAAAGGAAATGAGGTCACTTTTAACTGTAAGGACGGTTCAAAATTATCATTAACCATCAACAGTAGTTCTGTCGTGAAAGTTTGGTTTGATCAGTCAGGCAAATTCTCCCGTCAGAATCCTTCTTTCGCTATCGTTAATGACCAATTGGAAAATGTGGGAGATATATCAGTGAACGAAGAACCTTCTGCCTACGAGATCTTTACATCAAAAATTAGGATTAGAGTGAACAAGAATCCTATGCAATTGCAAATTTTCGACAAATGGCAAAAGCTGATTTTCAGTGATTTTAATGAAAAGGGACACGTTCCCAGCGGGAAAAGCGTAAAATCCTATAAAAACCTCAGAAGTGATGAGCAGTTTTTTGGCTTGGGCGAAAAAACAGGAACACTTAACAGAAGAGGAAAAAACTATAAAATGTGGAACAGCGACAAACCTTGTTACTCCACCACAGAAGACCCGATTGCCAAGAGCATTCCGTTTTTTATGAGCAGTTACAATTACGGGATCTTCCTGGATAATACCTACAAAACCGAATTCAAATTCGGGACAGAATCTCAGGATTATTATTCCTTTGAAGCACCCGATGGAGCCTTTGTATATTATTTCATCTTTGGAAAAGACTATAAGGATATTCAGAAACAATACATTACGTTAACAGGAAAACCTATCATGCCTCCAAAATGGGCTTTGGGTTTTGCACAAAGTCGCGGATTGTACACGAAAGAAGATCAGGCTTTGGAAATTGCAGCAGAATTCAGAAAACGTCAGATCCCGATCGATATTATTTATCAGGATATTGGCTGGACTCAGAATCTTCAGGATTTCGAATGGCGAAAAGGAAATTACAAAGATCCCAAAAGAATGCTCAAAAAATTGAGATCCAATGGTTTCAAAATGATTGTTTCCCAGGATCCGGTTATTTCCAAAAAAGACAACAAACAATACATCGAAGCCAATAAACTGGGGTATTTTGTAAAAGATATCCGAACTGATAAAACTTACGAAATGCCTTGGCCTTGGGGTGGAAATTGTGGAGTAGTAGATTTTACAATTCCGGAAGTTGCAGATTGGTGGGGAAAATACCAACAAAAACCTTTGGACGACGGCGTTAGCGGTTTTTGGACGGATATGGGAGAACCGGCATGGAGCAACGAAGAAGATGTGGACCGCCTGAATATGAAACACAAGATCGGGATGCACGATGAGATCCATAATGTTTTTGGATTGACCTGGGACAAAGTGGTGAAAGAACAATTCGAAAAACGAAATCCAAACAAACGGATCTTCCAGATGACACGTTCGGCCTACGCAGGTTTGCAGCGCTATACTTTCGGCTGGACCAATGATAGCGGGAATGGTAACGATGTTCTTGATGGCTGGGCTCAAATGGAAAATCAGGTGGCTGTAGGGATATCTGCCGGTTTAGGTGGAATCCCGTTCTGGACGACCGATATTTCCGGGTATTGCGGAGACATCACAGATTATCCTGCCATGGCAGAGCTCTATACAAGATGGATGCAGTTCGGGGTTTTCTGTCCTCTTAGCCGTGCGCATCACGAAGGTGACAATGCTGTGGAGCCTTGGATGTTCGGCGAGGTAGCGGAGAAAAATGCAAAAGCAGCAATTGAACTGAAATACCAGCTTTTCCCTTATCTGTACACTTATTCCAGAAAAGCGCACGACACCGGATTGCCAATCACGAGAGGCCTTTTTATGGAATATCCAAAAGATCAGGAGGCGATCAGGATCGATAATCAATTTATGTTCGGGGAAGAAATTCTTGTCGCCCCGGTCCTGAAAAAAGGTGAGCGCGTAAAACGTGTCTATTTTCCCGAAGGCGAATGGATCGATTTCAATGATAAAAAAACAGAATATCTGGGTGGCGAAAAGCTGCCGTACAAAGCACCACTCAATACGATTCCGATTTTTGTGAAAAAAGGTTCGATTGTTCCGATGATGCCCATTATGCAATACATTGGCGAGAAGAAAGATTATCCTGTGACCTTCCATATTTTCCCAAATTATGAGGATGAGAAAGCAAGTTTTACGCTTTACGAAGACGAGGGCGAAAATCAGGATTATCTGAAAAATATTTTTTCGTTAACCAATATCATTTGCACAACGGTTTTAAACGGTTACAATATTGATATTTCACCAGATGATAAAGGTTTTCATCAGTCTGATAAAAGAAATTTTGTTCTCAGTATTTTGAGTGATAAAAAGCCAACTTCGGTTTCCATCAACGGAAATTTGATAACATTGGCTCCGATAGAAAAATTGAATATAGAGACTGATTTTTCACAACAATGGAGCTGGGATGAAAACGGAAAAAAATTGCTGGTGAAAACACCGGATCAAAGAAAGAAAATAAATATTAAAATAAATAATTAGTAGAATGAAGAAGTTATTGTTGCTTATTGCATTAAGTTTTATTGCCCTGATCTCCGCACAGGAACTGAGATCTCCGGATGGAAAATTTATAATGGATTTTTCAATTCAGAATGGTGGTGTCCCAACCTACAAACTTAGTTATAAAGGCAAAGAAGTTATTAAACCAAGCAAACTTGGACTGGAGCTGAAAACAAAAGATGTTCCTGAAAACGATTCCAAAAACTCACTGTACAGCAACTTTGAGGTCGTTGGGTCAAAAACCGCCATTTTCGATGAAACCTGGCAACCGGTTTGGGGCGAATCCAAAAATATCCGAAACCATTACAACGAGATTTTAGTGGATCTCAAACAGAAAGGTACAGACCGGCTGATGAATATCCGTTTTCGTTTGTTTGATGACGGTTTGGGTTTCCGTTATGAGTTTCCACAGCAAAAGAATCTGGTTTATTTCACTATCAAAGAAGAGCGTACGCAGTTCGCAATGACTGGTGACCATACGGCTTACTGGATTCCGGGAGATTACGATACTCAGGAATATAATTATACCACTTCAAAGCTTACAGAAATCCGTGGATTGATGGCAAAAGCTTATCAAAAAGGGAATGCGTCGCAAACGGCCTTTTCACCAACCGGCGTTCAGACTTCATTGATGATGAAAACCAAAGAGGGTGTTTATATCAATCTACACGAGGCAGCTTTGATCGACTATTCTTGTATGCATCTGAATCTGGATGATAAAAATATGGTTTTTGAATCGTGGTTAACACCGGATTCTCATGGTGACAAAGGAAAAATGCAGGCACCTCGCCATACACCTTGGAGATCGATCATCGTAAGCGATGATGCAAGAAATATCCTGGCCTCTAAAATGACCTATAACCTGAATGACCCAAGTAAGATCGCAAATACATCGTGGATCAGACCAACAAAATATGTAGGTGTTTGGTGGGAGATGATCTCCGGAAAAAGCAGCTGGGCTTATACAGACGAATTTCCGTCTGTTCAGTTAGGAATTACCGATTATTCCAAAGCAAAACCAAACGGAAAACACGGTGCTAACAATGCCAATGTAAGACGTTATATCGATTTTGCGGCTAAGAACGGATTTGATGCCGTTTTGGTGGAAGGCTGGAACGAAGGTTGGGAAGACTGGTTCGGGAATGACAAAGATTATGTTTTTGATTTTGTAACACCTTATCCGGATTTCAACATCAAAGATCTTAATGATTATGCCCATTCAAAAGGGGTTAAATTAATTATGCACCACGAAACTTCCGGTTCTATCCGTAACTATGAGCGTCATATTGATGCTGCGTACAAGCTGATGAACAAATATGGTTACGATGCTGTGAAAAGTGGTTATGTAGGAAATATTCTTCCGGTTGGAGAAACGCATTACAGCCAATGGACAAACAATCACTTTCAGTATGCGATTGAAAAAGCTGCTGATTACAAGATTATGGTCAATGCGCACGAGGCGGTTCGTCCAACGGGAATCGCAAGAACCTATCCTAACCTTATAGGAAACGAATCTGCCCGTGGAACAGAATATCAGGCTTTCGGAAATGATAGAAACAATCCAAATCACGTATCCATTTTACCATTTACAAGATTGATCGGTGGACCTATGGATTACACGCCGGGGATTTTCCAGATGGATGTGACCAACGGTTCTCACGTGAATGCAACCATTGCCAACCAATTGGCTTTGTATGTGACGATGTACAGCCCGTTGCAGATGGCAGCCGATTTCCCTGAAAATTATGAGAAATTCTCTGATGCTTTCCAATTCATCAAAGATGTAGCAGTAGATTGGGATGATAGCAAATATCTGGAAGCAGAACCGGGACAATACATTACCGTTGCCAGAAAAGCTAAAGGAACAGACAAATGGTTTGTAGGAAATGTTGGTGGTTACCAGCCGTTCACTTCCAAAATTTCTTTTGATTTCCTGGATGCCGGCAAACAGTATATTGCAACCATCTATTCTGATGCGAAAGATGCGGACTACCTTAAAAATCCACAGGCTTACAACATTCGTAAAGTGATTGTTACAAGCAAATCAAAATTGGAGCAGCTTACAGTTCCCGGTGGTGGTTATGCGATCAGCATTATTCCGGTGAAGGATAAAGCTGAGATCAAAGGTTTGAAATCACTCTAAGATAAAATTTTAATAATGTATAAAAACAGATTCAGCATCACGGTTATTTTGGTTTTTCTGTTTGTTTTAGCAGCCATTGCTCAAAGCAAAAGATCATTGTGGACGATTGATACAATGAACACCGAAAATTATGTAGGCGCACCCATTGCAAATGGAAAAATCGGGATTCTCCCTTGGAAAGAACCATTTTCTGTGCGGCACGTGATGCTGAATCACGTTTTTGATATTGGTGATGCCGGTGTCAACCAAGCGTTGCAAGGCATCAATCCTTTTCATCTGGAACTGTCTCTGGACGGGCAAAAAGTAGAGATGAGATCGGTAACCAACTGGAAACAGTCTTTAGACCTTAAAAAAGCAGTTCATACCACGTCTTTCATTATTCCGGGGAAAGCGGAAATCAAATACAATATCACAGCGTTGCGGAATCTGCCGTATTCTGGATTGATAGAGGTTGAGGTCAAAGCTTTGGATAATATCCGGATGCAGGGTATCAATACGATGGACATTCCCGATGGTTATAATGACATCAAAAAAAGAATTGTTTCTGCGAATGTAGGTCTGGACGGTGGTAAGGAGACCATTCTCCAAACGGAAGCCTGGTCATCGCACAAAGCACATGAGGTTTTTGCCTCATCCGAATTTATTTTCGATCATAAAAAATTGACCATCAGGAATGAGGATCAAAGCAAAAACACCATTGAAGGTGCATTGAAAAAAGGAGAGACTGTTAAGTTTTCTTTGGTAGGTTCTGTCTGCACCAGCCGAGATTTCAACGATCCAAAAAGCGAATCGGAACGACATGTTATTTATGTTTCATATTTGGGAACAGAGAGAATTCTGAAAGAACATTTTGCATTGTGGGAAGAACTTTGGCAAGGCGATATCGAGGTAGAAGGCGATGACGAAGCACAGCTCGTCGCGAGATCGGCATTGTTTAATCTGTACTCAAACGCTTTGGAAAATTCGAGATTAAGTATTTCACCGATGGGATTGTCCGGCACTTTTTACAGTGGTCATATCTTTTGGGATTCGGAAATCTGGATGTATCCTCCGTTGTTGTTCCTAAACCAAGGTCTTGCCAAATCGATGATCGATTACAGAACAGACCGTCTGAAAGCAGCAGAAAACCGAGCAATGACCTATGGTTACAAAGGTGCAATGTTTCCTTGGGAATCGGATGACAAAGGAGAAGAAGCCACACCCATTAATGCATTGACAGGTCAGTTTGAACATCATATAACAGCCGATGTTGCGATTGCTTTTTGGAATTATTATCAAATGTCTAAAGACAAAGATTGGTTGATGAAAGAAGGTTATCCTGTGTTGGAAAAAATTGCGGAATTCTGGACTTCCCAATCTGCAAAAAATAGTAACGGAAGTTATTCCATCAATTATGTGATTGCCGCCGATGAGTATGCGGAAGGAATAGATGATAATGCTTACACCAGTACTGCTGCCAAAAAAGCTTTGGAATATGCAACATTGGCAGCCGGAATTTGTGGAAAAAAAGTGCCACAAATTTGGAATGAAATCAGCGACAATCTGGTTTTTTCGAAAATGGAAAATAGTGTAACAAAAGAATATCAGGGCTACAAAGGGGAAACCATCAAACAGGCAGATGCCAATCTGTTGGCTTATCCGCTTGGCATTATTACAGATCCCAAACAGATCAAAAAAGACTTGGAATATTACGCTGCAAAAGTGGATCAACAAAACGGTCCTGCG
Organism: Chryseobacterium sp.; assembly: GCA_017989575.1. Classification (GTDB taxonomy): domain Bacteria; phylum Bacteroidota; class Bacteroidia; order Flavobacteriales; family Weeksellaceae; genus Epilithonimonas. The sequence goes on along the minus strand of JAGNPP010000009.1, from coordinate 24 downwards.
ATGACATTTTCGGTTTTTTCTGTT
>JAGNPP010000138.1 GCA_017989575.1 Chryseobacterium sp. | reverse complement strand
ACATTGTATTTTGATTTGGACATTTTTTCTACTTCACGTTCCGTGATGTATTTTCCATCTTCTAAAATAAATTCTGCGTCTTTAAATTCCGCTCTCCAATTTTTAAAAGCTTCAATATCTAATTCGTCGGTTGTTCCTTTCAATAATGAAACATCAATAGGAATTTTCTGTATATCAGCAGATTTAATTTTATATTCAATTTCTGACTTATTATTCAAATAATTTGAAACAATATTCATCAAATCATCTTCTAACGACTGTGAATTTGTCAAAATATTATTATTCTGAACAAATCTTCCATCTATCAAAAATTGACGGAGTTCATTTACTTTATTACTGTCTTTAGTTTTGCTGATGATTCTATATCCATAAGCACTCATCCCCAAAATCATTCCTTGATTAATCAACTTTTGGAAAGGCTCATTTTGTTCAATGTAACCTCTGTCTTTTAAAAACATATTCCAAAAACGAGAATACAACAAGTGACCGGTTGCGTGCTCGCTTCCGCCAATGTATAAATCTACTTGTCCCCAATAATCGGTCAGTTCTTTTTTAGCAAAAACTTCGTCATCATTCGGGTCCATATATCTTAGGAAATACCAGGAACTTCCTGCCCAACCTGGCATAGTCGATAATTCTAATGGGAAAACGGTTTTGTCATCAATCAAATTGGTATCGACCACTTTCTGATTTGCTTCGTCCCACGCAAATGTTTTTGCGTTTCCTAATGGCGGGTCGCCGTCTTCCGTTGGTAGATATTTTTCGACCTCAGGAAGTTCCAAAGGCAAAGCGGAATTTGGCAAAGTGTACGGCATTCCGTCCTTATAATAGATAGGAACCGGCTCGCCCCAATATCTTTGTCTGGAGAAAATCGCATCACGCTGTCTGTAATTAGTTGTTCCGTGACCAATTCCTCGGTTTTCGATTTCAGCAATTATTTTGGATTTTGCATCCTTATAATTAAGGCCGTTCAGAAAATCAGAATTCACACAAACCGAATCCTTAGAATCGTACGCTTCTTCCTGAACATCAACATCAGATTCTACAACCTTGATGATTTCCAATCCGAATTTCTTTGCAAATCTGTGGTCACGCTCATCGTGCGCAGGAACTGCCATCACAGCGCCTGTTCCGTAACCCATCAACACATAATCCGAAATGTAAACCGGAATATTTTTCCCAGTGAACGGATTGATTGCATAACTTCCCGTGAAAGCGCCGCTCACGTTTTTCACGTCGGTCATTCTATCACGTTCCGTTTTTTTGGAGGTTTCTTCTATATAATTATCAACCTCAGCTTTTTGTTCTGGAGTTGTTAAATTCTGTACCAAAGGATTTTCCGGTGCCAAAACCATAAAGGTTGCTCCGAAAATCGTGTCGGGACGGGTTGTAAAAACTTCAATCGTTTCTCCGTTTTCAGTTGAGAATCTTACCTGCGCACCCTGAGATTTTCCAATCCAATATTCCTGAGCATCTTTCAAAGGTTGAGGCCAGTCCAAAGTTTTCAAACCTTGTAACAATCTTTCCGAGTATGCAGAAATCCTCATACTCCACTGCATCATTTTCTTTTGGAAAACAGGATAACCGCCTCGTTCGGATTTTCCATCCTTGATTTCGTCGTTCGCCAAAACGGTTCCCAATGCTGGACACCAGTTCACAGTTGTTTCTGCACGGAAAGCCAGACGATAATTTAATAATATTTCTTCTTTCTTAATTTCAGAATAATTTTTCCATTCATCTGAAGTGAAATTTAATTCCTCATTTTGATTCGCATTCAAACCTTCTGTTCCTTTTTCTTCAAAATGTTTGATTAAAGTTTCGACAGATTCTGCCTTGTCCGTATCTTTATTGTACCACGAATGAAACAATTGGATGAAAATCCATTGCGTCCATTTATAATAAGAAGCGTCCGAAGTTCTCACTTCCCTGCTCCAATCAAATGAAAAACCGATTTTTCTTAATTGCTCCTCATATCTCGTAATATTTTGTTCCGTCGTAATCGCTGGATGCGTTCCGGTTTGTATTGCATATTGCTCAGCAGGAAGTCCAAAACTGTCATAACCAACCGGATGCAAAACGTTGAAACCCTGATGCCTTTTGAATCTCGCATAAATATCGGACGCGATGTATCCAAGCGGATGACCTACGTGAAGTCCCGCTCCAGAAGGATACGGAAACATATCGAGGACGTAGAATTTTGGTTTGTCGGTTGAGTCGGAAGTTTTGTAAGTTTGGTTGTCTTCCCAGTATTTCTGCCACTTTTTTTCTATCTGCTGATGGTCGTAAAACATTCTATAAAGTAAGAATTAGTAATGAATAATTTTTTAAGATTCACAAAGTTAAGATTTTGAAATAAATAGACAATTTTAATATTAAGAATCAAAACGCATAAAGTTTAAATAACCTTTACAACAGATCGAAATTGATTATTAAATACTAAATTCGCAAAATCAAATTAAAACTAGCACAAATTTTTATAACCAAATTGATGAATAACAAATTTTATCTACTAATTTTATTAATTCTTTTACTTTATTTAATTATTAATTTCACATCAGGTAATAGTTACATATCTAACGATTCACTTTCTTATTTCGAGATAGCTGAGAAACTTCCTTACATTGAAACGAGCTTGTTTCCGATACTATATCCTCTTTTTCTAAAAATATTTAATTTCATATTCAATGACTATACAATTTCATATAAGTTCCTGAGCATAACTCTGATATTAATATCTTACTACATTCCATACAGATATAATTTTCTATGGAAACAAATATGGTGCATCTTATCATTTTCTTCATTTTTAAATATTTATTTGTATGCCTGGTCTGAAATCTTACTAATTCCTCTCATATTATTGTTCACAATCATTAATTATAAATTTTTGAACGAAGAAATTTCATACAACAAATTCATAATTTCCATTTCTGTAATAATGTTTCTAATGACAATCACGAAGTATAACTCTTTATTTTTTTTGTTTTCAATGTTTTTGTTTTCATTGATAAGCAAGAAAAACCGAAAAGCTTATTTCATTTCCAGCTTAATCGCATTTGGTTTTATTGCAATGTACCTTCTTAACAATTATTTCATTACAAATCTAATCACTGGACAAAGACCGATACCCAGTTATGACACTTCAGCATTTTTGAAAACATCTATTTCAAATATTTTTCTATCTGTAAATCCTTTCAACACTCAGATTATTAGCTTTCTTAACACTATCACTTCACTCTTAAATGGAAATTGGAAAATACCATATCTAATATTAGGGTTATCTTCACTGATATTAATAGTAATAACTGTAGCCAAAGCAATAAAAAAAGAATTCACATCATTAATGATTATAAGTGCATTCTGTTTCCTTTTTCTGTCTTTAATTTCTGGTGTTAGGACAAGCATTAATTTTTTAGACTCACGCCTTTTGTTGGGATTTTATCTTTTATTTTTCTTATGTTTTATTTCTGTTTTTCAAAACAATTCCAAGGTAAATAAAATACTTTATTTTTGTAGTATAACATCTCTTTTAATATATATAGTAAATTAATAATCATCTTATAAGTGCCAGAAATCTCTATCATCACACCGAGTTACAATTCTTCAAATTATTTGAATGAAACCATCGTTTCTGTCCTCAATCAAACTTTCCAAGATTGGGAATGGCTGATTACTGATGATTGTTCCACAGACAATTCCGTAGAGATTCTGGAAGAACAAAATGACCCAAGAATCAAAGTTTTCAAAGCGAAGAAAAATGGCGGCGCAGGACACGCAAGAAATATTTCTTTGGAAAATGCTACCGGAAGATTTATCACATTTCTGGATGCCGATGATTTTTGGGAATCGAATTTCCTCGAAGAAATGGTCAACTTTATGAAATCTGAAAATGCAGAACTGGCCTACTCCACTTATTCCCGTTGCGACGAAAATCTGAATCCTACAATCGGTGATTTCGAAGCTGATAAGATTGTCAATTTTAATAATCTTCTGAAAACCTGCCGATTGTCTTTGCTTTCGTCAATGTACGATTCCAAAAGAGTCGGGAAATTCTATTTTCCTGAAGGCACAAAACGCGAAGACCACGTGATGTGGCTGGAACTTTTGAAGAAAATCCCGCAAGGAAAACCACTCAAAAAAACCTTATCAAAATACAGAATGTTGCCCAACAGCGTTTCCCGAAACAAATCAAACATTATGAAAGACCAATATTTGGTTTACAAAGATTATATGAAATTTTCAACTTTGAAATCGTTCTATTATACTGCGAATTGGGCGTTTAATGGTTTTATCAAATATTCAAAAATCTTCAATTAATGGAATATTCAAAAGAATTTAAGCAGGCTTTGAGTGAATTTTCGTCGGCCGAAAAAGACAAATTGATTTTCCGATTGTTGAAGAAAGACAAATTACTTTCCAAGAAACTCTATTTCGAATTGATTGACTTGGAAACGGTTGATGACAAACGAGATGCGATGGAAGAAAACATTCGTGAGAAAGTTTCGTTAGCTTCAAAATATATTGCGAATCAAAAATATTTCCTCGTTCTCATCAGAAAAATAAGTGCCGAAATTACAGAACACGTGAAAATCACGACGGACAAATTCGGTGATGTTTCTTTGAATTTATTTTTAATTAATGAAATCTTGGAATACAATGAGAAACTTGGAACACAAAGATTTGACAACGTTTACAAACTTTACATTTATCTCATCAATAAAATCTTCAAAGCCTTGACTTTGACCAAAAAACTGGACGAAGATTATTGGATGGAAATCGATGAATTTCTCGACAAACTTTACGAAAAAATTGACAACAATCTTTACTTACAGAAATTATGCATCAACAATGGTTTAGATTTCAATTGGCTGAAATGCGAAAATATTCCTGACCATTTCGAATTGATTGTGAAGGGAATTAAGAGTGAAGGATTTTTGAGATAGATTAATCAAAATTCATATTTTGTTCGAAGGCTTTGGAAAATTTGAAACCTTTTGTTTTCAAAAATTCTATTAATTTAAAATCGCCTTGGAATCCATAAATCAGTTCGATTTCGCTTTTTTTATTAAATACAAAACTCCAAGTTTTCGATTCATAATTAGCATCTATTTTAGATAGATTAATATTTTCGTAAGGTAATTTTTTGAAAATACCATCGAATTTTTTAGCGAACTCATTTTCAAAAACAATTATTTTAAAACCTTTCACCTCAAAAACATTCTTATAAGGGAAATCTTTTAATAAATGAGTTGCATCAAAATGAATAGTTAATAATCTGGAATTTTTCATTGTTTCATCGCGTAATACTCCAACAACGAGAACATCAGTACTTCTTTTTATGAATTTACCGTCGTTTGTTCTATATTCAACAAAGCTTACCACAAAATTCTTGATAGTTTTCTTATCCTGAGAAAAACTCAAAACTGAAATTAAAATTATTAAAATAGAAAGTTTCATTTTCATAAACTCAAAATTTTCTTCAAAATAATCTCCGTAGAATCCGGCTGAGACTCAACAAAATTGCCTGCATTTTTTGCCATTTCTTTCAAATAGGAAACTTCGTCTTCTTCGGCTGTCAAATCTTTTTTCATCACTTCCTCGATGAATGCGGCCGCAGTCACAAAATCGTCAAAGTGCTTACCGCCTTTTGCCAAAATTAGATTGTCTGCCTCCGGATTTTTCTGATATTGATTTCCGAAAATCACTGGAACCGAGTAAACTGCCGCTTCCAAAATATTATGCAATCCCGCCGAATGAAATCCGCCGCCAACAACTGCCAAATCCGCATAAGAATACAATTTGGAAAGTTTCCCGATGCTGTCGATGATTAGAATTTGATAATTCGAAGTTTGCAGTGTTGGAGAATTGGAAAGCGAACTGTACAAAATCGCATTTGGAAATAATTTCAACAAATGTGGAATGCGATGCAAATCGTGAGGTGCGATGGCGAACTTGGTTTCGGGAAGTTTTTTGACCAAAAGCTGGGCGATATCTTCCTCTGTTTGCCACGAACTTCCGAAGACAATCAATTTCTGACTGCCTTTGAAATCGTCTATGAAATCCAAATGATTTTCTCCGTCCAGAAATTGTTTCACGCGGTCAAATCTCGTGTCACCAGAAACGGAGGAATTTATCAAGCCGATATTTTTTGCCAACGCAGAAGATTTGATGGTCTGATGAAAAAACCAATCAATGTTATTCTTCAGTTGTTTTGCAAACCATTTTCCGTAGTTCTCGAAGAAGATTTGATGTTCGTAAAACAATGCGGAAATGACGTAAAGTTTTGTTCCTCGATTTTTCAAGGCGCTTAGGAGATTGTACCAATAATCATATTTTACCGTGAAGAAAATCTGACAATCGAAGCTGGAGACAAGTTCCTGAACGTCCTTCTTTTTATCGAAAGGCAAATAGCAAATCGCGTCCGCGATATGTTTTTTCTTCTTCACATTTTCATAACCTGACGGCGAGAAGAATGTAATCAACACTTTATTATCTGGGAATTGTTCTTTTAATTTTTCGAGAACTGGCAGACCTTGCTCGTACTCGCCTAAGCTGGAAGCGTGCATCCACAGGACTTTATCTTCGGAGGAAAAAGCATTTCTTACGATTTCCAGAGATTGTTTTCTGCCTCGGATTCCTTTTTTGGTCTTGCCATCGATGAGTGAAAAGACCTTCATCCCGAAAATCATCAAGCGGACGAAAAGATTGTATAGAGATTTCATCTTTTATTTTTCTATCGCAAATCTAAGGATTAGAAATTATTAAAACGTAATTTTGTCATTCTGAAAAGAATCAAAACAGTCGAGATTCCTACGGAATGACAAAATTGTGTTTCTATGACAGATGTGGATTCGAAGCTGAAAACTGCAGCCCGACTTGAGTGGAAATCCTTTTT
>JAGNPP010000008.1 GCA_017989575.1 Chryseobacterium sp. | reverse complement strand
ATGAAAAAAGCGATTATTCAGTATTTTGAAGATGAGGAAATTGATTTGGAGTAAATGATTTGGTGATTTGTTGAATCGTTAATTTGTAAAATCGTTAAACCGTTAATTTGCTAAATTGACAGTTTTACAAATCTACGGTTTAACGGTTTATCAACTCCTCCAATTGATTCAATCCCATTTTGAAACCTTCTTCAAAACCCATTTCCATAATTTGAGTCAATTCTTCTTTGGATTTGAAATGCAGATTGAAAGTCATTCTTGTGCCTTCATCGATTCCTGTGAAACCAATCAGCCAAGTAGTTTGCGGTAAATCTGTTTTTACTTTTCCCTTGTCATCGGCAAAAGCATCTATCCACGAAATGCTTCTGTGAGGCATTATTTCATCAAAGTTTGCGATTGCAAATTCCTTCTCGCCTTCTGGGCCAACCATTGCATAAAGCCAATTTCCGCCTTCTCGGAAATCCATTTTTTCGGTTTCGCATTTCCACGGTTTTGGCGCCCACCATTGGTCTAGCAATTCGGATTGGGTAAAATAATCCCAAACTTCTGATACGTCTGCATCATAAATTTTAGAAATATAAACTGTTGCAGAATCTAAATCGGTGTTAAAAATAATTTCTGAATTCATAACGTTTAATGTTTTTACAAATTTAATTAGACAAAATCGCACCAAACTTTTCTTATGGCAACATATTTGATTATTCACAATAAAATGTTAAAACTATCGTTTTTAAGAAAAATTTAATAATTGTAAGGCGTTTTTTTTATTTACATATTCTTAAAAAGAGTAATTTTAACTTTTCAAATCATAAATCTATAATGAACAACAAGTTTATTCCGATCATCTCTGTCTTTATGACAATCTCATTGGTTGTCTTCGTTTCTTTGCAGTTGTATTGGATTAAAGAATTATACACGTCGCTGGAGCAGGATTTTTCTAACAAAGTCTATTCTGCCTTGGAAACATCCACTCAGAAAGTCAACCAAATTGAAGTTAATAAATATTGGAACGAAACTTATGGCGGCGTAGGAAAAGAAGTATTAGCATCTGCAAATCAGCCTGTTAAAACTTACATCCAACAAAGTTCGGATTCTGCAAACCGCTCCAATATTTTGTTTCAAACCAGCATTGTGGAGAAACAGAATATTCCGGTTTCGGCAAAAGGCGACACTTTGTACACGACTAAACTTTACAAAGATGAAGGTCAGCTGAAACTGAAAAGAAGCTCGCCGGAACCTTTGACCACCAACATCAGCCGAGACATCGATAATAATTCTTACCAGATGAAAGAATTTGCGAGACTGAGCGCAACAAATCTTCCCATCGAAAAGAGAGTGGACAGCAAAATCATTGATTCTGTGATTGCTAAGGAATTGAGGTTGAAAGGCATTGATACAAAATTCGGCTTCGGCGTCATCAATAAAACCAATCAGCTGACGACGATTGCCAACAATATTTATTTGGATCAAAAAGACAAAACCAATTACACATATCCACTTTTTACAGACAGCAAAGATCGGACGCTATATACGCTCGCCATCGTATTCCCAAGGAAAGATTACTCGTTGGTGAAGCACAATTTGCCGATGCTTTTGGGGACTTTCATTTCACTTTTGACCATTCTGGGGATTTATATTATTTCCATTAATTATATGATGCGTCAGAAGAAAATTGCGGAAATCAAGACGGATTTCATCAATAATATGTCGCACGAGTTCAAAACACCTTTGGCAACTATTTCTGTCGCGGCAGATTCTTTGGCAAACGACCTGATAGCAACCAACCCTGACAAAGTGAAGTATTATTCTGGATTAATAAAGCAGGAAAATATCCGAATGAAAAAACAGGTGGAAACCGTTCTGAATATGTCTAAACTGGAACGAAACGAAATGCCACTTCATCTGAAAGAAACCAACGTGCGACAACTGATAAAGAACGTTGCAGAATCTTTCCGATTGATTGTGGATGAACGAAATGGAACTTTAATCACAGATTTCAACGCGACAAAATATAATTTCTTGGTTGATGAATTTCACATCTCGAATGCGTTGATTAATCTTCTTGATAATGCGAACAAATATTCGCCGGAAGCGCCAGAAATAAAAGTCAGTACAAGGAATGAAGCCAATTTCTACGTCATCGAAATTTCCGACAAAGGAATGGGAATGGATGCTATTAATAAAACCAAAATTTTTGAAAAATTCTTCCGAGAGGAAACTGGAAATATCCACAATGTAAAAGGGCAAGGTCTTGGATTGTCTTATGTGAAGAAAATTATTGAAATCCATAAAGGTCAAATTTCCGTAGATTCTCATAAAGGAAAAGGAAGTACGTTTACGATAAAACTTCCAATGGCTTAAAATATAAATGATAGTTGATAAACGATTCCGAAAATCAATTATCATTTATCTCTAATGAATTATTAATTAAACATCAATCATAAAGTTATGAGCAATAGAATATTATTAGTAGAAGACGACCAGAGTTTTGGCGCCGTTCTGAAAGATTATTTGACGATAAACAACTTCGAGGTTACCCTGGCAACCGACGGAGAAATGGGACTGAAAGAGTTTACTGAAAAGGAATTTGACATCTGCATCTTTGATGTGATGATGCCGAAAAAAGACGGATTTTCTTTGGCAGAAGATGTTAAAAAAATTGATAAAAACACACCAATCATTTTCTTGACTGCAAGAAATATGCGTGAAGACATCTTGAAAGGTTATCAACTTGGAGCAGATGATTACATCACAAAACCATTTGATACTGAGTTACTTCTTTATAAAATCAAAGCAATTCTACAAAGAAGCGCTGTTTTGGAAAATGAAGACCAAGAACAGTTCAAAATCAGCAATATTTTCTTTGATTCTATGCTGAGACAACTTCGCGTAGGTGATAACGAATATAAACTGTCTCCAAAAGAAAACGAACTTCTGAAATTGCTTTGTATCCACAGAAACGACTTTATGCCGAGAGATTTGGCACTTAGAAAAATCTGGAAAAAAGAGAATTATTTCACAGCAAGAAGTATGGATGTTTACATCGCAAAATTGAGAAAACTCTTGAAAGATGACGAAGGTTTGGAAATCATAAACGTTCACGGAGAAGGTTTCCGTTTGTTGGTAAAGAATCCTTAACAAAATATAGAAAAATCCCTTCAGAAGTTCTGAAGGGATTTTTACTTTTGAATTACCACAATAATCAATTGTAATAATTTAATCATTCTTTTTTTTAAATACTAAACTGGAATGCCAATAGCAAAAAGCTAATCGCCAACAGCCACCTAATTCGTTGCCATTTTCTGCTCTGTAGAATTGAGAATTGAATCTGTTTTTTCGCTATTTTTCAACCATTCTGAGCCTGCAAGATAATTCTGATCTGGGTAATAAACAAATAGGCAAGTTCCGTTTTTTATCGTATTGATGATTGGTTGCGCCAAATCTCTCGGAACAGCAGGACAACCCCAGCTTCTGCCCAATCGTTTTTCAGCTCTGATGAAATCTTCGCTCACATAATTTGCGCCGTGCATCACGATGCAACGTTCCAGCGCCGCGTCGTTGTAGCCTTTGTCCATCCCAAACAATCTCATAGAATAGCCATTGTCGCCATTGTACGTCTGCTCTGTGATGTAGAATCCAAGGCTCGACTGGTGCGAATCCATCGTGTTGGAAAAGCTCATTGCAAACTCTTCTCCTGTTCCTTTTCCGTGTGCTACTAGGGAATTGAACAGTATTTTTTTCTCATCCAAATCTATCACCCAAAGGCGTTTCCTGTTGGAAGACAAGCTAAAATCACATACCGAAAGCAAATTTGCAGTCGGTTGCAGTTTACCAGATTTTTTCAAATTTTGGAATCCTAAAAATGCTTTTTCAAAGACTTCAAAATTCAATTTTTCTCCTTCAAACTGTAGATTTTTGTACACTTCTTCTGCTTCGTTCACTGGTGAGAAATTCTTTTTAGGACTTACTTTTATTTCTTTTACTACTTTTTTTGATTGAGAATGATTCTCAGAATTGGATGGATAAAATGAAGTGGCAATCAAATAAAACAGACCTAATAACAATTGGAATTTCTTCATAAATTAATAATATTTTTTATTTTTTTAGTGATGCAAAATTACAATTATATCATTTTCAATAAGTTATTGAGCAGGTTTTTAACAGTTCTTTAGGATAGTTTAACTTAATAATGCTGTTTCGACACCCATTTCGTTAAGACTTTATTATGAAAATTTTATAATTTAAGAACCTATGATAATTTTACATCGTAAGTTTTATTAACCACATAGAAACATAGTTTTTTTAGATTTAAGAAAAAATAGAATCAAACGTATTACTATTTTATCTTTTTGAAAGTAAATATTGCGATTTTTCTATGTGCCTATGTGGTTTTATTAATTTTAATCAGGTTATAATTTCAATTGTAATTCGTAAATTTAAAATCGTAAATCCTAAAAAAATGTCAACACTCAAAATCGCCGGCCTAAATCTGGACATCGTTTGGAAAAACAAAGAAGAGAATTTCAGAATCATTGAGAATGAATTTTCAACGATTGAAGCCGATATTTTCCTACTTCCAGAAATGTTTTCCACAGGATTTTGTATGGAAGCTGAAGAAGTTGCAGACCGAAATAATGAGTCATTGACTTGGATGAAATCCTTTGCAAAATCAAAAAACTCAGCAGTTGCAGGAAGCGTTTCTGTAGAAGACGGCGGGAAATTTTACAACCGTTTTTATTTCGTTTTTCCCGACGGCAATTATGAATATTACGATAAAAGACATTTATTTTCCTATTCTGGAGAAGATAAGGTTTACACCGCTGGAATCGAAAGAAAAATTGTAGAATACAAAGGTTTCAGAATTCTATTGCAAGTTTGTTTCGATTTGCGTTTCCCAGTTTTCTCCAGAAATCAAGATGATTATGATTCTATTCTCTATGTTGCGAACTGGCCAAGTTCCAGAGTTGAAGCTTGGAAATCTCTATTAAAAGCACGTTCCATAGAGAATCAAGCTTTTCTTTTTGGATTGAATAGAATTGGAACAGATGGTTATAAAAATGACTATGAAGAAAGCTCGCAAGTCTATTTTCCTGATGGAAAGGAAATTTCTGAACGAGAAAACAATGTTGTTCTTTCTGAATGGAATTTGGAGGAATTAACGGAATTTAGGACTAAATTTCCGTTTTTGGATGAGAGAGATGGGTTTGAAATAAATTTATAATTTTCACACAATATTTGTCATTCTGAAAGAATCTAAACTGCCGAATTTATATTAATTGAGATTCTTTCAGAATGACAAACTGTATGTTTTTTATTATTTAATTATAGAATTTTAAATCAAGTTATCTTTAATTAGAATATTGCTCCAGCAAACCAACCAAAGAATTCACATCGTGAACACCACTTTCTTTCCAAAGCATTTCACCATTTTTGAAAACAGCCAAAGTCGGAACACCTCGCACATTATATTGATTGGCGATGGACGGAAATTGGTCGATATCAATTTTTACAATTCTGGCTTTTTCGCCAACTTTTTCTTTTACCGTATTCAAAACAGAAGATTGCACTTTGCACGGCTGACACCAAGTTGCAAAAAAGTCAATGAGAACAGGACGTTCGGATTGGATAAGTTCTTGAAATTTTTGTGACATATTGAAAGAAGTTAGAGGTTAGAAATTAGATGTTAGGTTAAAAAATATTCTCCTAATAAACCACATAGGCACATAGAAAAATATAGTTTAAACAGAGGAAATAGATTGAATTGAATTCTATTTCTCCTTAATATTAATAAAAACTTATGTGTCTATGTGGTTCAAACATTTACAAAGTCTTCGTTTGACAAACAAAATTACTCGTCGGAACATTATCGAATTTCTTGATGGCATTGAAACCTCCTTCCACTTCGGTAAAATTCCTATAACCTCTTGACTGCAAAATACTGGCCGCAATCATACTTCTGTAACCACCTGCGCAATGCAAATGAAAATGCTCAGAATTATCGATGGAATTGACCCAATCATTGATGTAAGCCAAAGGTTTGCTGTACGCTTCATCGATATGTTCAGCTTCGTATTCTGACTCTTTTCTAACATCGATAACTTTTTGATTTTGAGAATATTCAGAAGCAAATTGTTCTGCAGAAATCCTTTTGATTTCATCAATTTCTTTTCCGGAATTTTTCCAACTTTCAAAACCGCCTTCCAAAAATCCAACCACGTTATCAAAACCCACTCTACTCAATCTTGTGATCACTTCCTCTTCCGATCCTAAATCTGAAACCAAAATAATTGGCTGTTGTACATCCACAATCATCGCGCCGACCCAAGGTGCAAAATCACCTTTGATGCCGATGTTTATTGAATTTGGCACAAAACCTTTATGGAAATCTGCCGCACTTCTCGTATCCAAGATCAAAGCGCCGGTTTCTTCCACTGCTGTTTCAAAATCTTCTACTGAGATGGGATTATTTCCTTTTTTAAGGACTTTTTCGAAACTTTCGTAGCCACCTTTGTTTAAGGCAACGTTCATCCCGAAATATTTTGGAGGCGCTGTCAAACCATCTAAAACCTCAGCAATAAAGCTTTCTTTAGTTGGTTGATTCAGAGCATAATTGGTTCTTTTTTGATTTCCCAAAGTGTCCACTGTTTCCTTCTGCATATTTTTCCCGCAAGCAGAACCCGCGCCGTGAGCCGGATAAACTGTGATAGAATCATCCAAAGGTAAAATCTTGCTGTGAAGACTTTCGTACAACATTCCAGCTAAATCTTCTTCCGTGATTTCGCCAGCTTTTTGAGCTAAATCTGGTCTTCCTACATCGCCTAAAAACAAAGTATCACCAGAGAAAATTGCGGTTTCCTTTCCATTTTCGTCAATTAAAAGATAAGTTGAACTTTCTAATGTGTGACCTGGCGTGTGAAGGACTTTTATTTTGATTTTTCCGATTTCGAAAATCTGATTGTCTTCTGCGATAATTGCTTCAAACTCTGGTTTTGCAGTTGGTCCGTAAACAATTGGCGCATCGGTTTTTTTGGAAAGGTCGAGATGTCCGGAAACAAAATCTGCGTGGAAATGCGTCTCAAAAATATATTTAAGTTTTACCTGGTCTTTTTCCAAACGTTCCAGATAAGGTTTCACTTCCCTTAGCGGATCAATGATTGCGGCTTCGTTTTCTGAAGTGATGTAATAAGCGCCTTGAGCAAGACAACCAGTATATATTTGTTCGATTTTCATTGTGAATCAATAGATTATGTTCAAAATTTTTGATTTAAATTTTTTGAACTTTTTACAAATACAAATATGAGGTTATTTGGATTAACTATAAATAATTTTTAACTGATATTATTTATGATTCCGATTTAAAATTAAACAAATGCTTGACTTGTAAAATTTAAATTCAGCTTCAAACTTTTATTTGACCAAGGTCCAAATTCCAACTCCAATTGCAGTGTAAGCAGCAACTGTAATGATGTCTGCCACGGGTTGAGAAAATCGTCTTTCCGCAATGGTAGATTGATTGATTTGATTCTTATGGAATTTCAGAATCTTTTTTGGTTTATGGATGACGTGTGCCACAAGCGTATCATTTTCCCATTTGTCCACTTGTATTTTATGGTATCTTCCCGCCGCTTCGATTTTATAAAACTTGGCTGGTTCCAGCTTTCCTTCAATGGTCGTGGGAGCTGGAGTTGATGCTTTTAACTTATTGTTTATTTTTGTTTTTTGTGGAATCGCGGACTCCGTTGCAGCAAGACTTACTTGTGTTTCGGCAACATTTTTTCCAGCTAGATCAGCCTTTTTTACTGGTGTGTCCACTTTTTCTTTAGACTTTTCGTCGCCTTCCGTCTTTGCTTTATATGTGTAACAACTTATCAGACAAAACGATACAATAAGGAGATAAATATTTTTCATTAGCCAAATTTAAGAATTAAACGGATTATTTCTCAATTTCTTTTAAATAAGAGTAAGCTAATTATTTGAAAATTCCAAATATGACAATATTGATCGTCAAATATTCTCTGAATTAATTCGTATTTTAGCGCTTCTAAAATCAAAACTTTGGCTAAGAAAGAAACCCCATTAATGACGCAATACAACACCATCAAGGCACGATATCCTGATGCACTTTTGCTGTTTCGCGTGGGCGATTTCTACGAAACTTTTGGACAAGATGCCATCAGAACTTCGCAAATTCTTGGCATTGTTTTGACCAAAAGAGCCAATGGTGACGGTCATATCGAGTTGGCTGGATTTCCGCATCATTCCGTGGATTCCTATTTACCAAAACTCGTGAGAGCTGGCTTGCGCGTTGCAATTTGCGACCAATTGGAAGACCCAAAAACAGTCAAAGGCATCGTAAAACGTGGCGTGACAGAATTGGTGACACCAGGCGTTACGTTCAACGATCAGGTTTTGAGTTCCAAGAAAAATAATTTCCTACTTTCTCTTCATAAAGAAAAAGAGAAATACGGATTGGCTTTGGTGGATGTTTCTACTGGGGAATTTCTCGTGAGTGAGGGAAACTTGGAAAAATTGCTTCACATCGTCCATACCTTTGATCCGAGCGAAATCATCTATCAAAGAACCACGGAACTTCCAAGTCAATTAAAAAACAAAAGTGCTTTCAAATTGGAAGATTGGGCGTTTCGATATCCTTACGCTTACGAAAAACTGACTGCGCATTTCAAAACACAATCTCTGAAAGGTTTTGGAATCGAGGAACATAAATTGGGAGTAACTGCGGCCGGAGCAATCTTTGCTTATTTGGTTGAAGATACGCATCACGCACTTTTACAGCACATTACAAGAATTAATCTCATTCCGAAAGATGATTATTTGATGATGGATGGTTTCACTTTGAGGAATCTGGAAATCGTTTATTCTGCAAGTCAGCAAGGGAAATCGCTTCTTGATATTATTGATAAAACATCTACGCCAATGGGCGGAAGATTGTTGAGAAGACGAATCATCCTCCCTTTGAAAAATATCAGCGACATCAACAGAAGACTCAACCTCATCGAGTTTTTGAACAAGGAAGATGTATTGAAATGTGACATCAAAGATCTCTTGAAAGGCATATCCGATCTGGATAGATTAATAGGAAAATTGGCCGCAGAAAAGATTTCACCGAAAGAATTAGGTTATCTCCGTCAATCGGTGGTCAACATTCAGGAAATCAGAACAAAACTATTGAAATTCCCAGATGTTTTGGCTTGGCTCGATCCGATTATCAACCTCGAAGATTTGATTGATTTTATTAAGAATCATTTGAATGACGAACTTCCGGTCAATATTAATAAAGGAAATGTCATCCGAGATGAAATTTCCCAAGAACTGGATCATCTAAGAAATATTCAAAGTAAAGGTCGCGGTTTTCTGGACGAAATGTGCCAGCGGGAAATCGAAAGAACCGGAATCACAAGTCTGAAAATTGATTTCAATGGCGTTTTTGGCTATTACATCGAAGTTCGAAATACGCATAAAGATAAAGTTCCGGCCGAGTGGATCCGCAAACAAACTTTGGTAAATGCCGAACGTTACATTACGGAAGAACTGAAAGACTACGAAACTCAGATTCTTGGCGCCACAGATAAAATCAGCGCACTGGAATTCAAACTTTACAGAAATGTCTGCGACAATGTGATGATCTACATCGATCAGTTGCAAGAAAATTCAAAATTGATTGGCGAATTGGATTGCGCCGTTGGATTGTCAGAATTGTCGGTTGAGGATAATTACACCAAACCGATTCTCAACGATTCTTTCTCCATCAACATCCAAGAAGGACGACATCCGATTATTGAAAAATCTTTGCCACTCGGCGAATCTTACATTCCGAATGATGTTTTCCTTGACAGAGATTCTCAACAAATTATTATGGTCACAGGACCGAATATGGCTGGTAAATCAGCGATTCTGAGACAAACGGCGATCATTTCTTTGCTCGCTCAAATCGGAAGTTTTGTTCCGGCTAAACACGCTGAGATTGGAACATTAGACAAGATATTTACAAGAGTTGGTGCTTCGGACAACCTTTCTGCGGGCGAATCTACGTTTATGGTCGAAATGAATGAAGCTGCGAATATCCTTAATAATATATCGGACAGAAGTTTGATCTTGCTTGATGAAATTGGGCGTGGAACTTCCACTTATGACGGGGTTTCCATTGCTTGGGCGATTGCAGAATATCTGCATCAACATCCAACGCAACCGAAAACGCTTTTCGCAACGCATTATCACGAATTGAACGAAATGTCTATTAATTTTGAAAGAATTAAAAATTTCCACGTTTCAATTCAAGAAGCAAAAGGAACAATTATATTCCTAAGAAAACTGATTTCTGGCGGAAGCGAACACAGTTTCGGAATCCACGTGGCGAAGTTGGCTGGAATGCCATCGAAAGTGGTGAATCGTGCGAATGAGATCTTGAAAACTTTGGAATCCAGCCGATCAACACAGGATTCTGGAGACAAAATAAAAAGGGTTACGGAAGAAAATCTTCAGCTTTCGTTTTTCCAATTGGACGATCCCGTTCTGGAAAACATCCGAGAAGAACTCACAAAAATTGACATCAATACTTTGACGCCAATTGAAGCTTTGATGAAATTGAACTCCATCAAAAAGATGATTGGGAAATAATCCTGATTTACTTTTTTTCCACCGCGACCGTATCCACTTTTTTATCTGAAGAAAGCGCGCTGGAATCCACACCTTTATTTCTCATATGTTCTGCGCTGTGATCGTCTTTGCGTTGTTCACGCTTGTCTTTATCGGGAATACAACTTGTCGCTAATAATGCTAAGGAACCGATTAATACTAATTTTTTCATCGTGGTAAATATTTATGGTTATATAATCATTAGGTCAAAAATCAAACCGAAATCAAATTAAATGTTTGCAGTTGAAGGAAACTTATAATAACTTCTTACGTCAACACCATTTACTTTTGCCGGGCGCCATTTTGTTATAATTTTCTTTAACGCTTTTATTGTTTCTTGATTAAAACTTTCGTTGTCTCCTTTTGCTTTAATCCCAGAAATAGTTCCATCTCTTTCCACAATAAAAATTAATTCTGTACGAAAAATTCCTTTACCTTTAATTTTATTGACTTTAATATTCTTTGCAAACACACTCCTAAATACTTGAATGCCTTCGGGAAACTGTGCTACTACATCAACTTTTTCTTCTGTAAATTCTTCTTTTGACTGAGAAAATGCGGTTACACTAACAAGAAATAGAAAGAAGAATAATAATTTTTTCATAGTTATTTTTTCCAAAGATATTGATTTACAGAATTTGATGGAAGTTTCGAAAACTATTTTTAAATTTGAATATGAAGATTTTATTAAAATTCCTTTTGCTCGTTTTTCCTTTGATGATGAATGCGCAAGTTCAAAGCGAGGTTTCATTAATCAAATATGAAGATCTGGAAAAACATCTCCAACAGTCAAAAGATAAATTTGTAGTTCTCAATTTTTGGGCAACCACTTGTGCGCCTTGCGTGAAGGAACTTCCTCATTTCATCGAAGTCAACAAAGAATATTCCCAAAATCCGGATTTCAAAATGCTTTTGGTTTCGCTCGATATGGCGAGAGACAAAGAGAAAGTCATTAATTTTATCAAAACTAAAAACCTGACCGCCGAAGTTGTGATTTTGGATGACGTCAAGCGGATGAACACTTGGATCCCGAGATTTCAGAAAGATTGGGAAGGCGAGATTCCAGTCACATTATTCTACAAAAATGGAGAAAAAGTATTCTTCAACAACGGCGAAATGTCACATCAAGAATTGAAAACCGCCATCGATACAAATTACAAATCATCAAAATAAAATACTATGAACAAATTAAAATATCTCTCGTTTGGATTGATTATGATCTTAGGATTACTAAGTTTTTCATCAATTAAAAAAATCAATTCCGGATACCAAGTTGGCGACGAAGCTACAGATTTCAAACTGAAAAACATTGATGGAAAAATGGTTTCTCTCAGCGATTACAAATCAGCGAAAGGCTTTATCGTGATTTTCACTTGCAACCATTGTCCGTACGCGAAAAAGTATGAGGACAGAATCATTGCGCTCGACAAAATGTTCAAAAGCAAAGGCTATCCTGTAATCGCCATCAACCCAAATGACCCAGCGGTACAACCTCAAGATGGTTTCGTAGAAATGCAGACGAGAGCGAAGGAAAAAGGTTTTACGTTCCCATATTTGGTGGACGAAGGCCAAAAAATATACCCAATTTATGGTGCTACGAAAACGCCTCACGTTTACATTCTGAAAAAAGAAAACGGGAAAAACATCGTGAAATACATCGGCGCAATCGACAACAATTACGAAAATCCAAATGATGTTTCCGAGTTTTATGTGCAAGATGCCGTGAATCAACTATTGAAAAATGAAGCCGTGAAAACGGAGAAAACTGTGGCAATTGGTTGCACAATAAAAGTGAAAAAATAAAAAATCGAGGTAATAATTGCCTCGATTCTTTGTTATATTTTAAACTATTCCTGTGAAAATTAATTTTAAGTTCAGTCTAAAAAACCTTCTCATTGCCATCGCTATTTTCCTTGTGGAAGTTCTCATCGCTACAAAACTCGAAGATTGGTTTTTCGTGAGAGCCTATCTAGGCGATGTTTTCGTGGTAATGTTGATGTATTATTTCATCAAAGCGTTTTTCGATTTTGAACCTGTAAAATTGATTAGCGGAATCTTTATTTTCTCTTGTTTGATAGAATTTCTCCAGTATTTTCACTTTGCCGAAGAGCTTGGTTTCAAAGACAACCGGTTGATGATGATTGTCTTAGGGAATTCATTTAGTTGGCTGGATATTCTTTGTTATTTTGCGGGATGCTTGGTTTTATTTTTGATTGAAGGCAAATCTTACCGCCCAAAAGTATCATAATGGTCTTCCGCATACTTTTCGAAACGAGCTAGCAGAGCAACATTCTCTTTTTCAAGTGGCGTCAAGTCTGCATCTACATTGTTCGAAACCGGAACATACCAATCGGCATTTTCAAAAAAGTTTCGGTAGGTTTCTTTTTTAAATGAATAACCGTGACGGGCAAAGACCGTATTTCTGATAATTTGAAGATCCAGTTTTCTAAGGTTTTTCAAATCTTTCTCGGTCAGCTCTTGTTTGGATGCATTGATTTTAAAAACATTATCGGATGCACTTCTGTAAAAAACAAGTTCGGACACTTCGGTTTCGCCTTCATTGTTCACGTAAGTATTTTTCTTCGCTTTTCCATCATTCCAATCCACGGGATTTTCATAATCATCAGAAATATATTTTGAAAGCATAAAATTCGGATTGTAAGCAAACTCTTTCCTTGTCAGTTTCAAAGTTTTTTCCGGCGATTTGACCGATGATTTGTTAAACGCAATCCAATCTCCAATCAAGCTATCTTGTTTCAATTTCAACTGGAATCTTCCATCAGATTTGTCATTTCCAGGTTCATCAAGAACAAATCCTACAGTGTTTTCATTTAGAATACCTCTGAAAGGTCTTTGATTCCCATTCACAACGGAGTAGCCGTAAACACTGTCTTTGGTGATTCGGTTGATTTTCACAGAAATTTTTTTGTACTCTGTGATTTCGTTACCATATTCCGTTGACGTAGGTTTTGTATTAAAATCGCCGGTGTAGATGCCGTACCATTCTTTATGGAATTCCTGTTCCACTTCTTTTTTGGAAGCTACAGAATCGGTTTTGGTCACTTCGTTTATTATCTCTTCTTTTTTACAAGAAATGAATGCAACAGCCAAAATCAGACTTGCGAAAATTAGATTAATGTTTTTCATCGTTTTTGTTTTTTGATTAAAAATTCCACTAACAATAAGTTGGGAACCCACCCAAGCCACGCAATGATTTGGTAAACGTCCATCGGATTGGGATGGAATAAATATACTAAAATTACCTTCCACATCCGCAAAGTAATTGCAGAAACCGCCAACGCGTAACTGCGCCACATCCAAAATTGATGTTGTTGAATATTCCGCTTTCGGATTTCTGTGTAAGATTTGTAAGTCGTGTAAAACCAAAGCATTCCGAGCAAAACAAATGATACTTTTGCCAGCAATCCGCCATTAGCAAAAACACCGATATAAACTCCTGATAATGAAGAAAAAAGCAATGTAATAAAAACATAAATCCGCCCGGAAAACCGATGCAGATATTTTAAGTTCTTATCAAAAAAAACAGCAATAAATCCTGCCATCAAAGCGAAAATACTGCTGTAAACGTGTACGTAAAAAATGGGGAGATATTCCGGTCGGGAAGTGACTTCCGTTTGTTTTATCATCAGAAAACTCACATTAGAACTCACGGGAACGTAGTCTAATGTAATTTTCAGCATCAATCCAAAAAAGTATAGAAAAATAATAGCGAGAATCGCTCTTACCATTAAACCTCTGGACTTGATAAAACCGAGCATTGCTCTTGATTAAATCGGAATAAAAATAACTGCCGCAATCGCTGCAATACCGATAATCGCAGAAACCAAATAGTCTGGCTTTTTGATTTCCCGAACTTCGCTTTTCTCAATTTCTACCATTTCTCCAGCTTTGTTTTTCCCGTAGATTTTTGTGGCATCTACTTTCAAAACTTCCACTTTTTGAGATTTTGCATCTTTGGTTTGGATGGTGTAAGTTTTATAAAGATCCAGCGAGTTATCTTGCATCGGTTTCGAAGCCGAAACTACTCTCGTCTGGCAAGAAGCGAGGATGAAGAACAATGACAAAACTAGAACTTTGGTAATATTTTTTGAGAATTTCATTTTACTTTAGGATAATTAAATTATTTTGTCAAAGTTAACAAAAGATTTTATTTATAATGTATTAAGATGTTGCGAAATCAACCAGCCTTCACTCCAGCAAGCCTGAAAATTAAAACCACCTGTAACCGCATCTATATCAAGAACTTCGCCAGCGATGTAGAAATCAGGAAGGATTTTTGAAGCCATATTTTTAAAGTTAATTTCCTTCAAATCTACGCCACCAGCCGTCACAAATTCATCTTTGAAAGTCGATTTTCCTGTGACTTTTAATTTTTTCGCACATAGATTTTCTAGAATCAAATCTAATTCTTTTTTCGTGATATTAGCGATCTGTTTTTCGGGATTAATGTGATTAATTTCAAGAATCTTATTCCAAAAACGATTGGTCACATCAAATATTTTTGATTTCTCAATAGACCTTTTCGGATTGCTGTTTTTGAATTCCTTCAATTCTTCTTCGGCTTCAGAAATTGGTTTCGAAATGAAATTCACCTCGATCTCAAAATTATATTTCAACTTCGCCAGATTTCTCGCTTCCCAAGCCGAAATTTTCAAAACAGCCGGCCCAGAAAGTCCCCAATGTGTGATGAGAAGTGGACCAGATTCTTCCGTCTTCAAACTAGGAATGCTGACTTCCGCGTTCTCAAAACTTGTTCCCGGAAGATCTTTCAGCAAATCATCCTTAATATTAAAAGTAAAAAGTGAAGGAACCGCCTCCACAATTTTGTGCCCAAGATTTTGAATTAATTTTACGGATTTTGGAGAACTTCCAGTCGTATAAATCACAATGTCCGCTGTGAAATCACCTTGTTTTGTTTTGATTAAATAAGTTTCGTTCTCTTTAATAATCTCATAAACAGAAACCTGCGTTTTGACTTCGAAGTTTTTATTGCGGACTTCATCTGTCATCGCATTGATGATGCTTTGCGAAGAATCTGTGGTTGGGAAAACCCTATTGTCTTTTTCAATCTTCAAAGGAACATTTCTGGTTTCGAACCAATCCATCGTGTCGCGCGGTTGAAACTTCGTGAAAACGCTTAGCAATTCTCGATTTCCTCTTGGATAGAAATTCACTAATTCCCTTGGATCAAAACACGCTTGCGTCACATTGCATCGTCCGCCTCCAGAGATCTTGACTTTCTGCAAAACATCAGAGTTTTGCTCGAGGATCGTCACGTAATATTTGTTCTCATCAAGATTTGCCGCTGCGAAAAAACCAGCTGCGCCTCCACCTATGATGATTATTCTTTTCTTTTTTGACATTAATTTTAATTTCTAAAAACTAGTATTTAACATTATAATTTTCAACCACAAAAGTCACAAAAGAATGACTTGGAAAAAAGTGAAATTTCAAAAGAACAAAAAAGAGAAATGTTTTGACAGTTTGCTTTTTTGCTCTTTTAAAAATCCTAAAACCTCAAAATCTTTTGTGTCTTTTGACTCCGTCGAATCTTCGATTTGTGGTTATCCTTTTAAAAGATATTCGATGCACAAAATTACATTTTTAAAATCCGCCTCAAATGGTTAATTTTGAAGAATATTAAAATAGGAAATATGTCTGTATATTATCATAAATTTGAAGTGAGATGGAGCGATATCGACGCCAACCGTCATTTGGGAAATTCCACTTACGTTGACTATTGTTCGCAAACGAGGATGGCTTTTCTCAACAAAAACAAAATCGGTTTGACGCAACTCAATCGTTGGGGCGTTGGTCCTGTGATGATGCACGAGAAATATTCTTTTTTTAGAGAAATATATGCAGACCAGACGGTTTTTGTGGGTTTGGAGGTCGCTTCGATTTCGGAAGATGGTTCTATCTATCAGTTTGTTCACAAGTTTTATCTTCCAGACGGAACGCATTGTGCAACAGCAGAAGCAACCGGCGTTTGGATTGATATTATGCTAAGAAAAATCACAACGCCGCCAGAAGATATTATTTTGGTAATGAACGAATTCAAATCTGAAAATGTGAATATCATCACAAGAGATTTCCTAAAAACTTTGCCTTTCCGACCGGAGAATATCAGTCCGGATATATTTAAATAAATGATTGATGATAATCGATACAAGATTATTTTTTCGTTTGTCATTAATCAATTACCACTAATCAATTATCATTTATAAAAATGCTCGAAGATAAATCACAAGAACTCACGCCCATTTCCAAACTTGGAGAATTTGGCTTGATAAAACATTTGACGGAAAATTTCCCGATTGTTCAGAATTCTACAAAACTTTCCATCGGCGACGATGCTGCAATTATTGATGCAGAAGGTCAAAAAGTTGTTGTTTCAACGGATATGCTGGCGGAAGGGATTCATTTCAATTTGGGCTATGTTCCATTGAAACATTTGGGTTACAAAGCCGTTGTGGTGAACCTCAGCGATATTGCAGCTATGAATGCAACACCAACTCAAATCTTAGTTTCCGTGGCGGTTTCCAGTCGTTTTCCTGTGGAAGCCTTGGAGGAAATTTATGATGGAATATCTTTGGCTTGCACAAGATACAAAGTTGACTTAATTGGCGGAGACACAACAAGTTCCAACGCTGGTTTAGTGATAAGCGTCACAGCCATAGGACTTGAAAAAGAAGTGAATATTGTCAAAAGAAGTGGGGCAAAACCAAATGACCTTTTGGTTGTTACTGGAGATTTGGGAGGCGCTTATCTTGGATTACAAATTTTGGAAAGAGAACATTCGGTTTTTCTGGCAAATCCAAATATGCAACCAGAAATGGAAGGTTTCGATTACATCCTCGAAAGACAATTGAAACCTGAAGCAAGAACAGACATCAAGAAAAAATTAGAAGAATTGGATATTTTGCCAACGTCTATGATTGATGTTTCTGACGGTTTGGCTTCGGAAGTTCTTCATTTGTCGGATCAATCAAAAGTTGGTTTCAATGTTTATGAAGAGAAATTACCAATGGACGAAACTATGATTCACACAGCAGATGAATTGAATCTTAATCCTGCAATGGCGGCCCTAAACGGTGGCGAAGATTATGAATTATTGTTTACCATTTCATCTTCGGATTTTGATAAGATCAAGAATCATCCAGACTTTACCATCATAGGTCACGCAACTGAAACCAATGCCGGAAACTTCCTGATTGCGAGAGGTTCCAATCAATTGATTCCTTTGACAGCACAAGGTTGGGATGCATTCCTAAACAAAGAATAATCTTTGGAATAGAACTTGTAAAACACAAATAATATTTAAAATATAAAAACGATGAAAATTCTAAAAATTTCAACATTATTATTAGCTGGTCTGGGAATTACGGCTTGCGTTACCAATCCTGTTACAGGAAGGTCATCCATTCAATTTGCTAATAATGCAGAAATCGCAACTGCCGCGTCTGGCGAGTACAGAAAAGCACTTTCAAGTGGCAAAGTAGTCACAGGAACAGCGGATGCAAATAGAGTGAAAAACGTGGGCGGAAAAATTAAAAATGCTGCTTACGCTTATTATAAATCAATTGGTAGAGAATCTGACTTGGCAAATTACAGCTGGGAATTCAATCTAATTGAAGATAAGCAATTGAATGCTTGGTGTATGCCTGGCGGAAAAGTAGCTTTCTACACAGGTATTTTGCCCGTTTGTAAAGATGAAAACGGTGTTGCTGTGGTGATGGGACACGAAGTTTCGCACGCTCTTGCAGGTCACGGAAACGAACGAATATCACAAGCAATGCTGGCGGAATATGGTAGCGCAGCTCTTGGAGGCGCATCTGGTAATTCAAAATTGCTTGGTGTTGTGAAGCAGCTCTATCCTTATGGTGCTCAGGTTGGTTTACTTTCTTATGGAAGAAAACAAGAGTTGGAAGCAGATCAAATGGGACTTTATCTGATGGCAATGGCAGGATATGACCCTAGAACGTCTACTTCATTCTGGCAAAGAATGGAAGCGGCTTCTACTGGTAACAGAGCACCAGAATTTCTATCGACACACCCCAATCCGCAAAATAGAATCTCGGATTTGAATGCCAATATGCCAAAAGCGTTGGAATATTACAAAGCAGCTGGAGGTAAGCTTTAATTCTTTATATTAGTATTTTAAAAAAATATAGAGATGAAAAGTTTAACATTTACTGGAATCGTATTATTACTATTAGCGTTTGTTCTTTTTTACTTTAATGAAAATTTTACTGTAATCAGACTTTTTGAACCTGTTCCATTGATGGCTATTCTATTCGGTATAGGAATCGGATTAATCATTGGAGGTTCTGTGGGATATGTTAGTAAGGGAAATGCAATAAAAGAAGCCAAAATAAAGCAAGAACTTAAGCAACTTCAGAAAGAAAAAGCGGAATTTGAAAAACAAAAAGTTGACAATAGTCTAAACAGCGGAAATTTCTAATTTATAGATTTCTGATAAATTGGCCAGGCGTTGTACTGGTGTATTTTTTGAAGATTTTGTTGAAATAAGTAATATTATTAAAACCCGTAGCATAGCAGCTTTCTGCTATGCTTTTTTCTTGAGAAAGAAGAATGCAGGCCTTATCGATACGGTTATCTGTTGACAAACTCTACAAAAGTAAGCGAAGTGGCTTTTTTGAAGAAATTACAGAATGCTGGCTTCGTTAGGTTTGCTAGATCTGCTGCTTGAATAATATCGATTTCATTTTGATAGCCATTTTCCACGTAAGTAAAAACAGCTTCTAGTCTAGTTCTGTTTCGGGATACAATCGTGTAAGGCATCACTTCTGTATTCATCAATTCAAAATCTTCCGTTTTTGAAAGATCAAATAGAATCTCTAAAAGTAACAGATATCTTGCGTAGCCTTCTGTTTCTGCGATTTTTTTCAGTTTAGGAATCATCTCTTTTTTCACTTTGGATGAGAAAAGAACGCCGTATCTGGCAATTTCTAAAAGTTTTTTGATGGAATGGCTGTCCGGCTCGCTATCGGGCAAAGATAGAATCTCCTCTTTGAATAGGATTACGATTTCCTCATGCGGATCTGTAGCATTGAGTCCAAATCCAGAATGCGGAATATTAGAACCAATTAATGCAAGTGCACCGTCCTCGAAGTGGCTTTTGTGATAGCCCACGTGGCGGGTTCCCTTGCCGTGTAGAACGCAAACAATCTCAATCTCAGAATGATAGTGATACTTCCAGTTGAGTTCTGAGATGGGAACATCCTTAATATGCAGAACTCGAAAAGAGCTATTTTCATCCGGAGAAATATGTTCAAGAATAACTTTCATTCCAGTTAATGTTATTGTGGAGCAAAAATAAACAAAACATATTAATATTGTTCTGTTTTTTATTTATTCTGTTAAAAGAAAATTGAGTGATAGCCTTTACTTTTGTAAAACAAAATCAATTTCTCACAAAGAATTGAGTTTGTGAATTTTTAAGGTCTATATATGAAAAAGGCTGGAAATTAATTTTTCCAGCCTTTTTACTTTTTTGTTCTCGATTAATTATTTGAAGTTATAACCAATACCTACGATAAACATACTTGGACGGTTGTCATA
>JAGNPP010000137.1 GCA_017989575.1 Chryseobacterium sp. | reverse complement strand
AAGCGAAACGCCGGAAGCCATAAAAATAGCAATTCCTTACATTCATAGAATTTTGGAGGCGATGCATGTGCCGATTTTGGGTGTTGACGGTTATGAAGCGGATGATGTCATCGGAACCATTGCCTGCAAAGCCGAGAAACAAGGTTACAATGTCTTTATGGTGACGCCTGACAAGGATTTCGCACAGTTGGTCACAGATAAAATAAAAATTTATAAACCAAGTATGAAAGGCAGCGACATCGAGATTCTTGGTGTTGAAGAAATCAAAGCCAAATACGAGATCAACGACCCAAAACAAATCATCGATTATCTTGGAATGATGGGCGATGCTGTAGATAATATTCCGGGGTTGGATGGTGTTGGAGATAAGACGGCGAGAAAATTCATTCAGGAATTTGGATCGATGGAAAATCTTTTGGCGAACACGCACACGCTGAAAGGAAAAATGAAGGAGAAAGTAGAAGCCAGCGCAGAACGTGGACTTATGTCTAAGAAATTAGCCACCATTATTTGTGATGCACCAATAGAATTCATCGAAGAGCAGTACGATTTGGATATGCCGGATTTCGAAAAAGTGAAAGAGATTTTTGACGAACTGGAATTCCGAAGATTGTACGAGAATCTATACCGCGCCTTCTCAAACAAAGAATATGTGGAGGAATTAATGGAAGTTGAAAATCCAAACGGCGGCAAAGTCGAAACTTCCAATGCGCCAAACAAAAATGGAATGATGGATATGTTTGCCACTTTCGAACAGCTGGATCAGGCAACCACAACAAAATCAAATATCGAAGGCAACGACCATCTTTATCAATATATCAATGAGCCAAAAGCGCAGAGAATTCTTTTAAATAATCTCCTCAGACAAAATGCGGTTTGTTTCGATACAGAAACGACTTCGCTTAACGAGTTGGAGGCGGAACTGATTGGGATGAGTTTTTCTTACAAAAAAGGCTTGGCTTATTACATTCCAATCTCTGAAAATAGGGAAGAAGCACAGGAAACGATTGAACTTTTCCGACCATTTTTTGAAGCAGAAGGTGTTTTGAAAATTGCTCATAATCTGAAATACGATGCAAAAGTTCTTCAGAATTATAATATTGATGTTAAAGGAAAGATCTTTGACACGATGATTGCGCACTACCTTCTAAATCCGGATGGAAGACACGGGATGGATTATCTTTCCGAAATGTATCTGGATTATAAACCGGTTTCCATAGAATCTCTCATCGGTAAAAAAGGTAAAAACCAATTGACGCTTCGTGAAATTGATCTCGAAACGCAAACGGCTTATGCAGCAGAAGATGCAGATGTGACTTTTCAATTATATGAATTGTTTGCGCCACAATTGGTCAAAGAAAATCTGGAAGAACTTTTCTACAATGTCGAAATGCCCTTGATGCGGGTTCTTGCTAAGATTGAATTAACGGGCGTAAAACTAGATAACAATTGGTTGGCGCAAGAAAGTATCGATTTGGAAAATGATTTGAGAGTTTTAGAATCCAAGATCTTCGAATTGTCTGGAGAGAATTTCAATATGAATTCTCCAAAACAGCTGGGCGAAATTTTGTTTGATAAAATGCAATTAGACCCGAAAGCGAAAAAAACCAAAACCGGACAATACGCAACTTCGGAAGATGTCCTTCAGAAATTGTCTTCGAAACACGAAATCATAGCTTCGATTCTGGAATACAGAACTTTGCAGAAACTGAAATCAACTTATGTTGATGCATTACCAAGTCAAATCGATAAAAAAGATGAGCGCGTTCACACGACTTTTGCGCAGACTGTTGCCGCTACCGGACGTTTGGCAAGTGTGAATCCGAATCTTCAAAATATTCCAATCAGAACTTTGAGAGGACAACAAATCCGTGGTGCTTTTGTCGCTGACGAAGGAAAAAAGATCATCTCCGCCGATTATTCTCAAATTGAATTAAGATTAATTGCTGAAATTTCTGGCGAACAAAATATGATCGCTGCTTTCCAAAATGGCGAGGATATTCACGTTTCCACAGCGGCGAAGTTGTTTGATATTCCGTTAGAGGAAGTTACAAAAACCCAAAGAGGTCAAGCGAAAACGGTGAATTTTGGAATTATTTATGGTCAAGGTGCTTTTGCTTTAGCCGAACAAACTGGACTTTCCAGAACCGAGGCGAAAAAGATGATCGATTCTTATTATGAATCTTATCCGCGCTTGAAAGAATATATGGCAGAGCAAGTCAAGAAAGCTCAGGATTTAGGTTATGTACAGACGATTCTTGGCAGAAAACGCCATTTGAAAGATATCAATTCCAGTAATTTTGTGGTTAAAGCCCACGCCGAAAGAAACGCTGTGAATGCGCCAATCCAAGGAAGCGCTGCCGATATTATTAAATTGGCAATGATAAAAATTGATGAAGAATTGGAAACTCAAAATCTTGAAACCAAAATGCTTTTGCAAGTTCACGATGAATTGCTTTTCGAAGCACCTATTAAAGAAGTTGACGTTGCGATGTCTTTAATTAAAAAAGAAATGGAATCGGCTTTTGTAACGACAGTTCCTTTGCTAGTGGAAGTTGGTGTTGGGAATAATTGGTTGGAAGCGCATTAATTAGTGTACAAATTTTTATCATTAATAAAATCAAAAACTTACAAATATGAAAGCAGTAGTATTTTACGAACACAACACAGAGAAATCAATGGATGAATTTATGGCAGTTTTCCCGCGTCACGAGGCGTTTGAAGCAGAATTTTTGAAATCCGGAAAAGTTCTCGGAACTGGCGCATTTGCAAATCCTAGAGAAGGTGCGATGGCGATTTTTGTTGATAAGGAAGCTGCAGAAGAGTTTGTAAACGGCGATCCATTTGTGCAGGAAGGTTTGATTGCCAAAGTGACCATCCGAGAGTGGAATGATGAATTAGCTTAAATTTCAAATTATGATTTCACAAATAATTTCCAAACTACCATTTATCAATAAAGAAAAAACGGTTGATTATTATCAAAATTTAGGATTCGGATTTGTTGCGGATTATGGTGATTATTTGATTGCGACTTACAACAATTCTGAAATTCATTTTTTTGAGTTCGGAAGTTTGATTCCAGAGAAGTCGGATTTTATGATTTATCTAAGGATTTCAAATAATATTGATCATTTTTTTGAACACATTAAAGAAAAAAATATCACAATTCATCCCAACGGAAGTCTGGAGACAAAACCTTGGGGAATGAGAGAATTTTCTTTGATAGATCCAAATGGAACTTTGCTCACTTTTGGTGAGAAAATTTAAATTTTTGTAACAATCTTTTCACAACATCGACTTAATATTAAATAACTACTTATGAAAAACATAAAACTATACGGATTGTTCCTTGGTTTGGTGCTTGCTACTAGCTGCGCAACTTCGACAACTTCCAATTTCACTTACGAAGGCAAAGGCTTCAAAGATGCTTATAACAGCATCACTTTGGAGGAATTGAAAACCAATCTTTACATCATCGCGGGAGATGAAATGGAAGGAAGAGAAACAGGAAGCGCAGGCCAGAAAAAAGCCGGCGAATATATGATAGATCAATACAAAAAATATGGTATCAGTTTTCCATCTGCTTTAGGTTCTTTCTATCAAAAAGTACCTTCTGAAGCGATGAAAAAATACGGCGAAACCTTGCCAGACTCCGAAAATATTTTAGCTTTCATAGAAGGTTCTGAAAAACCAGACGAAATCATCGTGATCTCTGCACATTATGACCACGTGGGAATGAAAAAAGGCGAAATCTACAATGGTGCAGATGACGACGGAAGTGGAACGGTGGCGGTAATGGAAATTGCGCAAGCTTTCCAAGAAGCTAAGAAAAAAGGCTACGGACCAAAACGTTCTATTCTTTTCTTGCACGTAACAGGCGAGGAACACGGACTTTTTGGCTCAGAGTATTATTCAGATCATCCAGTTTTTCCGTTGGTAAACACAGTGGCAAATCTTAACATCGATATGATTGGAAGAGATGATCCGGAAAACAGAGGAAAAAAATATGTCTATGTGATTGGTTCCGAAATGCTAAGCTCAGATTTGAAAAAAATAAGTGAAACGGCGAACGATAAAACTGTAAAACTGGAGCTTAATTACAAATATGACGATCCGAAAGATCCACAAAGATTGTACTACAGATCAGATCATTACAACTTTGCAAAGCATAATATTCCGGTGGCATTTTACTTTGATGGCATCCACGAAGATTATCACAAACCGACAGATACACCAGACAAAATCGATTATGACATCCTGACCCAAAGAACAAAATTGGTTTTTGCAACCGCTTGGGAACTGGCAAACAGACCAGACAGAATCGTAGTTGACGGAAAAAACGACAGATAATATCTATAGAAAAGACGACTTTTTAGGTCGTCTTTTTTTTATGTTTTGAATTTAATTATTTATCAAAATCCAGATTTTTAATTTCAGAATTATCTAGAAATCTGTAGAGATATGGCGCTTTGTTGGCAGAACCTGTAAAGTGTTTTTCTAATCTTTCCAAGATGTTGAGGCTTAGTATTTTTCGCTGGAAATTGTTTCTTCTGAGTGGCTCTCCCAAGATGGCTTCGTAAAGATGCTGGAGCTCCTTCATTGTGAATTTATCAGGAAGAAGATTGCTTCCCATCACTTGATAATCAATGTTTTTTCTGAGATGGAGTAGTCCTTTCTCAATCATTTCTTTGTGGTCAAATGCCAACTCAGGCAGTTCGGAAATATCAAACCAACGGCAAACTTCGTTGAAGGAATCCGGAAAAGTGTAAGTTAAAGTATAATCTACCAAAGCAAAATAACCAACGGAAATATAACGCTGATGAATCCAGTGGTTTTTCTCCACCGCAATATTTTTATTCTCAAGTAATTTTTGGTGAACATTATTTTCAGTTCGTCGCACATCGCCAAAAGTGTAGAATTGTTCCAGATAGACATTGGAAAGATGTGTTCTCTCGTAAAGCGTTCTTGCAGCGGCATCATTTAGATTTTCATCATTAAAAATAAATCCACCCGGAACGCACCAGAGATCCAGATCGTGGTATTTTAGCAACAAAACTTTGAGTTTGTCTTTGTGGAATCCAAAAATCACACAATCTATAGATAAGTGTTCCACAAAATTCTTAGTCTCAACAAGTTCCTTGAGATTCTGTTTATTCTTAGCGTTTTCGGTCATAGGTTATTGGCGTTTTATTGAGGACGAATGTGAGTCCAAATATAATTAATAATGGTAAAAATATGAAAATCGGATAAAAATAACTCATCTTATGGTAGAAAATCATTGCCATGTAGATGGATCCCAACGAACTTCCCAAAGATGAACAAATTACAACAATTGACACAAAATAATGTGTCTTTTCAGCTGGAATCTTATTGAGGATTTCTGAGTTGTAAAGCGGGTAGAGTGGTGCAAGGAACAATCCTACAAGTGGAATTAGAAAGACCAAAATGTATTTGTAATCTTCATAAAAATAAGTTATTAAAATTTGTGAAATTCCCAAAATGATAAAGATGATAAAAAGACAAATCAAAATCAAACGAAACCAATGAAATCTCAGAATCAATTTGCTGGTAATCAATCTTCCGAAAAATGAAAATAAGGCTAAAAATGCTGATGATTGCAAAGCAAAATAAGTACTAATTTTCAGATTATTTTTATAAAAACTGGGAAGCCACGAATTAAAACTTTGTTCTACCAAAACCATTAGAAAAATGATAATAAAGAAATAAATGATCTTTGGCTTTAATAAAAATCTTAATCCACCAGAAAATATTTTCTTCTCAGAAGCCGGAATTTCTATGATTTCCAAAGGTCTTATCATCAAAACAGTTGCGATGCTAAAAAGTGCAATAATCCAAAACCCGTATTTCCAATATTCTGCATAATTGCTTGTGAGAAGACTTCCAAAACCAATATTCACAAAGAAGATTCCGAACATAAAAGCGGCATCTACACTGCTGATTGTGCTTGCCAATTCTTTGTCTTTATAATTATTTTTGATGATGCTGAAAACAGAAATCTTTGCCAAAGCGAAACTAACGCCGACAATGCTCAACCAAATTTTGAAAAACCAAAACGCATCTACCAAAGGCAAAGCAATGCAACTTAGAATAATGAAAATCAAAGAAAAAATCAGCGCATTTTTGTTACCAGTTTTGCTGATGAGATTGACACAAAACAAAGAAATCACCGCCATCGGAATGTCTTTAAAACTTTCCAAAAATCCCAAACCAGTGTAAGAAATCTTACTAGATAACTGCAAAATAATGACGCCCATACTGTTCAACAGCATAGAAAAAATCAGAAAACTGAGCATCAGCGGAAGCTTAATCTGGTTTTTGGATGTCATTTATTATTTTAAATTAATTACTCAAAATTTCACTCTACTTTTTCTAGTTCTAGAATCGTTTTCGTTCCGTCAATATTTTTGTATTCAAGTTTTACAAAACCGAAATTGGGATTGAAGTAAGAAATCAATTCCGTTTCGCCAATTCTACTTTTCGCCTTGGAATGGATGATGTAGCATTCCAGATTTCCTAGTTTTGTAGAAATATTTTTCTTTTCCTTGATTTCATAATCGTAATTATTTTCGATTCCACCTTTCCATTCCAGCCATCTTTTGTCTGCCCAATGATCTCCGATTTCCAGCTTCCAATTCCATTTTGTCCCGATTTGGTAAGGCGATTTGATGTACGGAAAAGGATTTAATTCTAAGATTTTGAAGAAATTACTTCTTGGAGGATGTATCCAGACATTCATCTCATTTTCAATGGCGCCAGTCATTTCCATTGTTAGGAATTGTCCGTTATTCATTACGTATTCGTAACCTATTGCGGTTTGATTGTAGTTAGGAATATCTTTTCCAAAAGGGTTTCCGGAACTTGGTTTCAATATCAAATGTTTGACTGTTTCATTATC
>JAGNPP010000136.1 GCA_017989575.1 Chryseobacterium sp. | reverse complement strand
GAGAATAGAAACTATTTTTCCTTTCAATTCTTATCCGCGATTTTTGGTGGATTTTTATTATTTTATTTGATGTTGTCTATCATTATTGCTGGATTTATGAAGAATAAAAAACGTTATGAAGAATAAAATTTGACTTTATAAATTTTGGCTTTATACCAGATGAAACCTTAAATCTCATTCAAAAGAAATATCTTTGACCTTTAAAATTACATCCAAAAAATATCAATGAATCTCTCTATAATAATTCCTTTGCTAAACGAGCAAGACTCTCTGGAAGAGCTGTTCACAAGGATTGACACTGTTTGCCGTTCTAATAAATTGTCTTACGAAGTTTGGTTCATAGATGACGGAAGCACCGACCTTTCTTGGTCAATCATCGAGAATTTGAAGATTCAAAATCCACAAATTCACGGGATCAAATTTTCCAAAAATTATGGAAAATCACAAGCACTTCACGCTGCTTTCGAAAAAGTGAATGGCGATGTCATCATTACAATGGATGCTGATTTACAGGATTTTCCGGAAGAGATTCCAGAACTTTACGAAATGGTAAAAATCGGAAATTACGACATCGTTTCAGGTTGGAAAAAGAAGCGTTTTGATAACGTGATGACCAAAAATATCCCTTCAAAATTATTCAATTCGGCAGCAAGAAAAGTGTCTGGCGTTTCGCTTCATGACTTCAACTGCGGACTGAAAGCTTACAAAAAACAAGTCGTAAAATCCATTGATGTTTACGGCGATATGCACAGATATATTCCGGTTTTGGCGGCAAACGCAGGTTTCAGAAATATTACTGAAAAACCAGTTCAACACCAAGCCAGACCTTACGGAACTTCGAAGTTTGGGACGGAAAGATTTGTTCGTGGATTCTTGGATTTGGTAACGCTTTGGTTTGTCAGCAGATTTGGCGGAAGACCGATGCATTTCTTTGGCGCAGCGGGAACTTTGATGTTCATCATTGGATTTTTGTCAGCTATTTGGTTGGGAATTTCGAAACTGATTGATGTTTATTTTTTCAAAATTTATGGAAATCTGATTACGAATAATCCTTGGTTTTTCATCGCATTGACGATGATGATTTTGGGAAGTTTACTTTTCGTAGCGGGATTTTTGGGAGAATTGATCATCAGGAGTAATCGCGATCACAAGAATTATCACATCGAAGAAATGATTTAAAATATGAGCCATCATTTGTTATTGATTATTCATCTGTTGGGCGCTTCCATTTGGGTTGGCGGTCATTTGATTTTAGCTGTGACAATTTTGCCAGAAGTTTTGAAAAAGAAAGACATAGGAATGCTTTTGAATTTCGAAAAAAAGTATGAGAAAATCGGAATTCCTGCTTTGCTACTGATGGTGATTTCTGGCGTTTGGATGTCTTACCAATTTGGAATTGGGTTTTCAAATTGTTTTCATTTTTCGAATCCTATAGAAACTGTTGTTTCTTTAAAACTGATTTTACTTTTAATGACTGTGCTTTTTGCAGTCAGTGCCAACTTTTTTGTGATTCCAAAACTAACGGCCAAAACTTTACCATTGATGGCTTTTCACATTTTATCGGTGACTACAATTGGCGTTTTGATGTTACTTTTAGGAAGTTTTGTGAGATACGGCGGATTTTCTTTTTGATTAAAGTCATCTTCTGATTTTCTGAAAATAATTGTAAATTGCTTGGAATAAAAATTACCACATTGAAACAAATTATTAATTCTTTTAAATATCTCATCCTCATTTCGATTTTTGCAATCTCCTGCGGAAAAGTAAAACCAAAAGGCGAGATTCAATCGAAAGATGTGGAATTGGCTGAGTTTTCAAAACTTAATCTAAAAGGGAAATTCCGCGTATTTTACGTGCAAAGTCCACACAATTTTGTGAATGTAGAAACATATCCAAATGTCTTTGAAAATCTGCACATTGAAATTAAAGACAAACATCTTTACATCACGGAAAACAGTGAGACGGAGAAAGTTGATTTCTACAATATCACCATTTACGGCAAAAATGCTTTTGATGACATTAAAATGGCTGATTCTGTAGAACTTAACATCTCTAGCCAGATGAAAGTTGAAAATTTTTCCCTCAATTTAAAAGATAATGCTAAATTTATCGGTTCAGTGATTTCAGAAAAGTCAAATATCGAAATGGCTAATAAAAGTAGAGCCAATCTGTTGGGAAAAACAACTTTAGCAAAGCTTAACATAAAAGATACAGCGAGCATCATTGCGCCATATTGGTACATCAAAGATTTGGAAATCGATTCTCAGAATGGAAATTATGCGGAATTGAATGTGGATGAAGAAATCAAAGGAAAATTGAAAAATACTTCGAAACTGGTTTATTACGGCGAGCCTTCCAAAAAAGTGAATCTAACCGAAAAAGCCACGATTGAAAAGAGAATAATAAAATAAACAAAAACTAAAAATAAAATGTCTGACACATCAACATTAGATAAAGCAAAACTTTGGCTTTCAGAAACATTTGACGAAGAAACAAGAAATAAAGTTCAAACTTTAATCGATTCTGAATCTCCAGATCTGGAAGATTCTTTTTACAGAGAATTAGAATTTGGAACCGGAGGAATGCGTGGCATAATGGGCGTTGGAACCAATCGTCTTAATAAATATACTTTAGGTCAAGCAACTCAAGGTCTTGCAAATTATCTTCATCAGCAATTTTCTGGCGAGGAAATCAAAGTGGCAATTGCTTATGATGTGAGACATAATTCTAAGGAATTTGGGAAAGTTGTGGCTGATGTTTTGACGGCGAACGGAATTAAGGTTTTGTTGTTCAAAGACCACCGTCCAACGCCAGAATTATCTTTCACCGTTCGTGATAAAAAATGTAATGCTGGAATCGTTTTGACAGCTTCTCACAATCCGCCAGAATACAATGGTTACAAGGTTTATTGGAATGACGGTGCGCAAATCGTTCCGCCAGATGACGAAAATATCATCAGAGAAGTTTATTCAACCAAATTCGAAAATATCAAATTTGATGGAAATGATGATTTGATAGAGTGGATTGGTGAAGATCAAGATGATGTTTACATTGATGCTTGTATGGAAAATTCTCTTTATCAGAATGTTGGAAGAGATAATCTTAATATCGTTTTCACATCGATCCACGGAACAACTTACACAACAGTTCCAAAAGCTTTGAAAAAAGCTGGATTCACAAAGTTGGATCTTGTGTCAGAACAAATGATTCCGAGTGGAAACTTCCCAACTGTTTCCTCTCCAAATCCAGAAGAGCCAGCAGCACTTTCTATGGCGATGGATCTTGCAGAGATTACCAATGCTGACATCGTAATCGGAACAGATCCAGACGGTGATAGATTGGGAATTGCAGTGAGAAATCTTGAAGGTGAAATCCAATTATTGAATGGAAATCAATGTAATACAATTCTTACTTATTATATATTAGATCAATGGGAAAAAGCGGGGAAAATTACCGGAAAAGAATTCATTGGTTCCACGATTGTAACGTCTGATATTTTCTTTGATGTTGCTGAGAAATTCGGAGTTGACTGCAAGGTTGGATTGACAGGTTTCAAATGGATCGGAAAAATGATCCGTGATTTTGAAGGTCAGGAAAAGTTTATTTGCGGTGGCGAAGAGAGTTTCGGATTTATGACAGGCGATTTTGTGAGAGACAAGGATTCTTGTGGTTCTATCTTGACAGCTTGTGAGATTGCTGCTTGGTGTAAAGCCAACGGAACCACAGTTTATCAATATATGATTGATATCTACAAAGAAGTTGGATTGTATTACGAAGGCTTGATCAATGTTGTGAGAAAGGGAAGAAGTGGTGCAGAAGAGATTCAGGAAATGATGAAGAATTTCCGTGAGAATCCTCCAAAAGAAATCGCTGGTTCTCTTGTAGAAGAAGTGAAGGATTTCCAAGAACAAACTTGTTTTGTCGTTTCTAAGAACGAGAAAAAAGTAATGGACGATATTCCAAAATCTAATGTTTTGATTTATTATACCCAAGATGGAACCAAGGTTTGCGTGCGTCCTTCTGGAACTGAACCTAAGATTAAATTCTATGTTTCTGTGAAAGATTCTATCGTTTCTGAACAAGATTTCGTTGAGAAATTGCCAAAATTGGAAGAGAAAATTAATAAAGTAAAACAGGATCTCAACCTGTAATTGAAAATTTTTATTTGAATTAAATATTATCTAAAATATTTTATATTAAAAAGTTCTCAATTATTAAAGTCATTTAATTTTGGGAACTTTTTTTTGATGTAAGTTGAATTAGTCGGCTACATTTAAGACCTTTGTAAATCTAATAAAGAATAAAATCAGATGATAAGTCTGAATATTAATTTAAAATCAATAAAGTGAAAGTATCAAAACTCGCATCTAACCTCGTTGGTTCAGAGATCATCAAAATCGGAAATGAAGTGAATGACCTGAAAGCGAAAGGTGCACAAATCTCAAACCTTACTATCGGTGACCTAAATTCCAACATCTATCCAATTCCACAAGAATTAAAAGATGGAATCCAGAAAGCTTATAAGAACAATCTTACAAATTACCCTCCAGCAAACGGTTTGCAATCTTTGAGAACTTCCGTGAGCAATGATCTTAAAAAACGTTGGAATTTGGATTATTCTGCCAATGATATTTTGATTACTGCTGGTTCAAGACCTTTGATCTACGCCGTTTTCAAAACAATTGTAGATGAAGGTGACAAAGTAATTTACCCGATTCCTTCTTGGAACAACAACCATTATTCTTATTTGACAACTGCAAATGCGGTTGAAGTTCAAACTCAGGAATCCAATAATTTCTTGCCAACAGCTGAAGATCTGAGACCACATTTGGAAGGTGCAGTTCTGCTTTGCCTTTGTTCTCCGCTTAACCCGACTGGAACAATGTTTACAAAAGAGCAATTGTCTGAGATTTGCGAATTGGTTTTAGAAGAAAATAAAAAAAGAGGTGAAGACGAGAAACCACTTTATTTGATGTACGATCAGATCTATGCGATGCTGACTTTTGGTTCAGATCATCACGATCCGGTAAGTCTTTTTCCAGAAATGAAAGATTACACAATCTATGTTGACGGAACGTCTAAATGTTTCGCTGCAACTGGCGTTAGAGTTGGTTGGGGATTTGGACCGAGTTTGGTGATTGATAAAATGAAAGCTTTGCTAATTCACGTGGGCGCTTGGGCACCAAAACCAGAACAGGAAGCTGTTGCCGAGTTTCTAGCTGACGATTCTGCTGTTGACACTTTCTTAGAAGATTACAAAGGAAAACTTAATAATAGCTTGAAAGAACTTCACGCTGGAATCCAAGATTTAAAAGCTAAAGGTTTTGATGTTGAAAGTATTTCGCCAATGGGCGCACTTTATTTGACAATCAAATTGGATTATCTTGGGAAAACTGCGCCGGACGGTAAATTAATCGAAAATTCTACAGACCTGGTTTTCTATTTGATCAATAATGCAGGAATGGCTTTGGTTCCTTTCTCAGCATTTGGAAATGACAAATCTGTGCCTTGGTTTAGAGCATCAATAGGCGGTTGTTCGCTAGATGATATCAAAGATTGTTTGCCTAAATTAGAAAAAGCACTAGGAGATTTGAAATAAATTGAAAAAATTCGTTTTGTCAATTGAAAAAATTCTATCTTTGTTTAAAGGAATTAAAGATGGAAAATTATAAACAAAAAGGAAATCAACAAAAATCAAAAGTAGAAGAGCCAATAACCGCATACGGAGCAAGACCTTCTATCTTCAATCGATTTTCAATCCAAGACGATTATAAACTCCTGAAAAAAGCAAGAGAAGGTGTGAAAACTGATGTTTTTTATTCACTTGCTGATGCCATCAAGATGCCAGAGAAAGCTTTGGCATCTGTCATCAATCTTTCACCAAGGACGATCAGTAATTATAGAGATCAAGAAAAAGGGTTAGACCCAATTTACAGCGAGCATCTATTAAAATTGATCAATCTTTATAGTTTTGGAAAGGAAATCTTTGGAAATTTGGATGAGTTTACCCTATGGATGAACCGTCCTTTTTGGAATTCCAATGACAAGCCGATAGATTTTATTTCCACTTCTGGAGGCGTAGATCTAATCTACGAAGAAATAGAAAAACTAGCACAAGGTTACCCTGTATAATGCTGGTTTACAGAATTGTTCATAAGCGATATGCGGATTCTCTTTTTGCGAGTGGTCTAGAAGGAAGATGGAACTCCGAAGGCAAAAAAGTGCTTTACACGGCGGAAAGTATTTCACTTGCCTATCTCGAAACATTGGCGCATCGGAAAGGATTGGGATTCAATAAAGATTTTAAAATAATGGTCATCAAAATTCCTAGCAATGCAGAAATTCAAACTGTGGAATCCTCAGAATTGTCTAAAAGTTGGAGAGATTTTAGGAATTATTCCGATTGTCAAAAAATTGGAAATGCTTGGTTTGATGCTGATGAAAAGCTTTGTTTGAAAGTGCCTTCCGCAGTTGTTCCCGAAAATTGGAATGTTGTTATCAATACATTTCATCAAGATTTTAAAAAAGTAAAGCTAATTGATGTTCTCGATTTTGAACCGGACGATCGATTGGAACAAATTATAAAACAATACAAATAATGAAAGCTTAAGGTTCGTGAATTCCTTTAAATAAATCAGAAAAATCTATGAACAAAACCATCGCAGTCATTCCTGCCCGATATAATTCCACAAGATTTCCTGGAAAGCTGATGGAAATTTTAGGTGATAAAACTGTTATTACAACCACTTATCAAAATGTTGTAGAAACTGGATTGTTTGATGAAGTCTTCGTGGCGACAGATTCCGAAATTATCTTTGATGAAATTTCCAAAAATGGCGGAAAAGCCGTAATGACAGGCGAACACGAGACTGGAAGTGATAGAATTGCCGAAGCTGTTCGAAACATCGATTGTGATATTGTCATTAATGTTCAAGG
>JAGNPP010000135.1 GCA_017989575.1 Chryseobacterium sp. | reverse complement strand
AATCCACCGTCTTAGAAAACTGATTTTCTTCTTTTTTTACCAAATGATTGGATGTAAAAATATATTCAACCGCTTTTGCAGACCAGAAATTCAGCCAGCGATTGAAAGCATAATTTCTCAAACCTTCATCAAAATCTTTACATTGACTTTCCAAATCTTCAAAACCTTTGATCTGATAAATGAATTTCGTTTTAAAATCCCAATCATCAGACTGCTTTCTTCCCCATTTATAAGGAAAATCTAGACGCTTTTTGAGTTCAGATTCTAGTTGAAGGAGAGTCATTGTGCTCTAAATATTAAGATTTATCCTGATTGGATTCTTTCATTTCAAAATAACAATCTTCACAAACTAATCTGATTTTTGCAAATTCTTCTGATTCGTCGTTCCAACCATCGCATTCTATTCGCTTCTTTTCACATTCATCACACCAGGCAGAAAAATCATCATCATCGTCCAAATCCATTCCTGGGAAAGTTTCAAATGATTCCTCAAAACCCTTCTTAGAATCAAGTTCTAAATGCTGACAAACAAATGCCGATCTTCTAAAACCGTGATTACCACAACCTACAGTTTTTTGTTTAAGTTTTCTAATTTCTTGATTACCGTCCGGATTTATACTTCCGTTAATAACAAATAATAATTCAATTTGTCGCCATTGGTATTATAAACTCCAATTCCTTGAAGTAATTTTTGACCTATTGCAAGAAATTCCCAGCCATCAAACTCATCACTTGAGAAAGTTCCAGTTGTTAATTTTTCAAACTGATTTTCTTCGCCAAATTGTTTGATTTTTAATGTTTCAATTTTATTATTCTCATTCAAATAATTATTGAACCAGCTCCACATCCAAGTTTTTTGATTTAAAGAA
This sequence comes from Chryseobacterium sp., assembly GCA_017989575.1. Lineage (GTDB taxonomy): Bacteria > Bacteroidota > Bacteroidia > Flavobacteriales > Weeksellaceae > Epilithonimonas. The sequence goes on along the minus strand of JAGNPP010000135.1, from coordinate 6,129 downwards.
AAAGTTCCAATGGGAATATATTTGAAAAAGATTTCATCATCGTCATTGTTATATAATCTTAATATCGCCGACTCGTCATCATAAAACCAATTTTCATAAGCATCAATATCACATTCTTCTTTGAATCTATCTTGAATTGAAATGACGCGATTAACTTCTGATTTTGCAAATTCTTTATAATCATTCATCGATTATCATTCATCATTTATGAACTAACCTCATAATCTCCAACGCCACCTTCAAAGCCTCCGTTCCATCTTCCAAAGAAACCTGTACAGGAACATCATATTGGATAGCATTTGCAAAGCTTTCCAGCTCATCAAGAATCGCGTTATTCGGCTGAATGTTCGGATATTCAAAAAGGATTTGGTTTTTCTCGCCTTCCGCATTTTCGATAATCATATCAAAATCAGACGGATTTTCCGGCGCCGGTTTCATTCTGATCACCTCAGATTTTTTTTCTAAGAAATCAACAGAAACATAAGCATCTTGTTGGAAAAACCTCGATTTTCTCATCGCTTTCATTGATATTCTTGAAGTCGTCAAATTCGCGACACAACCATTTTCAAACTCGATTCTGGCGTTGCAAATGTCCGGCGTTTTGCTCACAACCGAAACACCACTTGCGTGAATCAACTTCACTTTGGACTTCACCAGACTCAACAAAATATCCAAATCGTGAATCATCAAATCCAAAACCACAGAAACATCAGTTCCTCTCGGATTGAATTCCGCCAGTCTGTGAATCTCGATAAACATTGGGTTTTTAATATAATCTTTCGCACCAATGAATGCCGGATTGTATCTTTCCACGTGACCAACTTGCGCCTTGATTCCGAATTCATTGCATTTTTGAAGAATTTCTTCCGCTTGTTCAAGCGTTTGCGTTACAGGTTTTTCAATGAAAAAATGAATCCCTTTTTCAATCGCTTTTATGGCATAATCGTAGTGATAAAGCGTTGGTGTCACAATATCCAACATTTCGATTTCGTTCAAAAGCTCCTCCAAACTTTCAAAATATTTATAACCGAATTCCGCTTCCAGTTTTCGGCCGTTTTCTGCGTCTTTGTCGTGGAAACCAACGAGTTCGTACTTCTCAGATTGATTCAACAATCGCAAATGGATTTTCCCCAAATGTCCCGCGCCCACAAGTCCGGCTTTTATCATAGCTTAATTTTCTTAAAGACGTAAATTTAAGAATTATCGCCAACCAACATAAAAAAAGACCCAGAATTTTTAAACTTTCTGAGTCTTATCATTTTAAATATTTTTTAAGTGTAGTCGAAGTCTGTGTTATTTTCATCTCTTCTTGCGTCCCAAATTGATAAAATGATTAACTGTGTTTCAGTTACTTCGTAGAAAATCAAGTAATTGCGAACAATACTGATTCTGGTGTTTTCATCATTTGTTGTTCTGCCGATTTTCGGATGTTGAGATAAGAGATTGATAGCTTCGCTAATTAATATGCTGAGCTTTTTGCTGTAAGCTTTGGATTTGGTTTTCTTTGTCCAATAAATTAGAATTTCTTTAAGTTCAAGTTTTGCAGAATTAATCCAGACTATTTTTCGTTTAGCCATTGCTCAATCTCTTTGTTTACTTCTTCATTGCTAGATATTTCGCCATTCGCATATTCTTTTCTTGCTTCTGCAATTCTGTTTTCTTGCTGTTTTGATAGTACAAAAACATCTTCATCCAGTTCAAAATCCAACAGTTTCTTGATTTCTCGTATAACCCGAATTTCTTTTAATTCGGTTATTTTATTGATAACATCTAATTTTAATTGCAATTCGGCTGAACTCATTTTGAAATTATTTATATCAAATTTACAAAAAAATTAAAAACTTATATCTTTTCAGTCTAAAGATATCACTTCTCCCTTCTCAGAACTTTCCTTCGCCGATTCAATCACTTTCATCGTCTGGTAAGCTTGTTTCGCAGTTACTGGAACTTTTTTATCATTCACAATCGCCTCATAAAGGTCATCGCAAAAATTAAGGTAATTCCCTTGAAAAGTAGGGAAGTGGACAACTCTGTCATTGTAAACCAAAAGTCCGGTTTTTTCTTCCTGCTCCGTTCCCCAATTTTCACGATTCGGAACTTTTCCTAGTTTCAATTCATCTTCCTGAACGTCGCCACGATGTTTTAAGAAACTTCCTTTTTTGCCGTGGAAAACATAAGCTGGCGTAGCTTCTTTTACAAAATAACTGGATTTTAATCTCACACGTTTGTCAGGATAATAAAGCAAAATATCAAAATAATCATCAATCTGCGTATTCTCTCTCGTTCGTCTAATGTCCGCAAAAATTTTCTCTGGATAACCAAATAAAGTCAAGGCTTGGTCGATAATATGCGAACCTAAATCCATCAAAATACTTGCGCCAGGATTTCCGTTTTCTTTCCAAGCTTTTGGGCTCAGTTCGGGATTGTATCTTTCAAAACGGATTTCAGCTTCCACAATTTCGCCAAGATAATCCTCGTCCAAAACCTTTTTCACCGTCTTGAAATCACTGTCATATCTTCGGTTTTGATAAACGCAAAGTTTCAGTTTTTTCTCTTTTGCAAGTTTGTGCAATTCTTCTGCTTCCTCAGAAGTCGTCGTAAAAGCTTTCTCAACCAAAGCATTTTTTCCAGCTTCCAAAACTTTCTTTGTGAATTCAAAATGTGTATCGATTGGCGTATTCACAACAATCAATTCTGCATCGCTTTCCAAAACGGCTTCCAAAGAATCAAAGCTTGTGACTTCCGGATAGTCTTGTTGGATTAATTTTTTGCTTCGTTCATAAGCACCCAATAATTCATAACCTTCGTAAAATTCAAAAAACGGCGCGTGAAAAAGTTTCCCCGAACCGCCGTAAGCCAACAAAGCTGTTTTTATTTTTCTCATAAAATTTTACAATTAATTTGAAATAATTTCTGTCTTGCAAAGTCGCAATAAATTTAAAATAAAACCACAAAAGTCAGAGAAGATTTTAAAATGCTCTCGCAGATTAAGCTGGTTTTGCAGATTCAATTCTTATAAATCCGCATAATCCGCCAAATCTGCGAGACATTTATACTCGTATTTGTTATTGAACTTTAATATAGAAAAGGCTTCGAGAGCCTCAGCCTGACATCGCTGAAAATAAACTGTTAAAGTTAGATTTGTCAGCCTGAGTATGTAGACAAGCACAATATAAAATTAATCGAGGACCTCCAAAACTCTAAGACCCTAAAACTCTCAAACCCAAATTATCCCATAATATGAAAACCACCATCCACGTGACGGATTTCCCCAGTAATTCTCGTTTCTTTTCTGAAAAGATGAACAATCTCGTGTGCCAAATCTTCCGGCAATGCATTTCCAAGCGGACTGATTCTGTCGGCTCGTTCCACATCTTCAACTTTCAAAGTCGCATTTCCGGCTTTGCTTCCCATATACGGCGAAAATCTGATGGCATTCGCACGGATTCCGTATTCTTTCCCGAGTTCGTAAGCCATTTCAATCGTCAGTCTTTCGAGCGCCGCTTTTGCAATACTCATATTGATGTAAGGAAAAAACGAAACTTTCTCCGCTGCGATATAACTCAACGAAACAATCGACGAACCTCTCTGCAAAACGCCATTGGACAACAATGCGTGACACAACGAAATCAGCGAAAATGCCGAAACATTCATCGTATCATTGAATTCCTCAGCCGTGACTTCCAACATTGGTTTTACAGATTTGTTTCGGATGGTTTTGTCCATTGCAATGGCGTGAAGAAATCCATTCAGCTGAATGTCTTTACTTTTCAAATCCTCAGCAAGGAATTTTAAACTTTCCGGAAGCGTCACATCCAAAGGCGCGGTGTAGACATCATCGCCCAAAACCTTTTTACATGCTGCTTCAAAATCTTCATAGTTTTTATTGAGAAATCCTGCTGCTTTTTCCGAAAGATTGTTGTGGAAAGGTGTCACGCCCAAACCTGTGCAAACGACTTTTCCGTTGTTTTCTAATATTTTCTCAGCGGTTTTCATCGCCAAAGAATTTTCATCTGCAATTCCTGTTATCAGGAAAGTTTGATTTTCTAACATAGTTCTTTTTTTAGTTGATAGTTGATGGTTTTTAGTTGATAGTTTGGGATTTTTCCAACAACAATCAACTGACAACCAACAACCAAATTAAGCTTTGTAAAGCGCAGTTCCCCAAGTCCAACCCGAACCAACGGCTGCAAAAAGTAAGATGTTTCCAGGTTTCACTTTTCCGCTTTTGTAAGTTTCATCAAGGACAATTGGGATTGTTCCGCCGGAAGTGTTGGCATATTTGTCCATATTGGTCATCACTTTTTCGAAAGGAATATTGGTTTTTCTAGCTGTTTCCTGAAGGATTCTGATGCTTGGCTGATGCGGAATGACCCAATCTACATTGTCAGAAGTCATTTTGTTGGCTTCCAAAATTTCGTGAATTGTTTCTGGCAAAACTCTTGTTGCCGTTTCATAAACTTCTTTCCCGTTCATTTGGAAATAGTGAAGTTTTTGTTTTAAAGTTTCTTCTGAAGCGGGCATTTCTGAACCACCAGCCGGAATATTGAAATGGTATTTCCCCGTTCCATCTGCGTGTAATTTGAAATCGAAAAATCCTTTATCTTCGGTAGTCGCGGACAACAAAATTGCACCTGCGCCGTCTCCAAAGAAAACCGAATCTTTTCTTTCCCAATCCGTAATCGTCGAAAAAGTATCTGCGCCGATTACGAGAACATTCTTGTACATTCCGGTTTCTATGAACTGACAACCAATCGCAATCCCGTAAAGTCCACCAGAACAAACTGCCGAAATATCAAATGCAACGGCTTGTGGCGCATTCATTTTTTCCTGAACAAAACAAGCTGTTGATGGTGCTTGGCGGTCAGGCGTTGAGGTTGCGACAATTATCAAATCAATATTTTCTGGTTTTACATCGGTGTTTTCCAACGCTTTCAGTCCGGCTTTGTAGGCCAAATCGCTGGTGACTTCGCCTTCCGCAATTCTTCGTTCTTTGATTCCCAGATTCTTGAAAATCCATTCGTCGGACGAACCTACTTTTTCGAAAAAGTCATTTTTTAAAATTTTTGGTGGAACGTATGAGCCAGTTCCTTTAATGTAAGCTCTTATTTTCTGCATAACATCCATTCGTTCATTCAATTAATTAAAATTTTATTTAAATATTTGGTAAAAAAACAATCAAATTTATAAAGTTTAATCTGATTGAAGGAGAAATTTTTAATAAATGTTGAAAATTATGATTCTTGTTTGGATTTTAAATTTATCCTTCGGAAATTGCAAGTTATAATACAAAGAACTAACAGCAATAATGAGAGATACTTACGTTCACAAAGGTAAAAGAAAACAATTAATGGATTATCTTCATCAGAAGATTGGAATCACTGACGGTTTTGTTTTGTCTGCAATGAACGAGGTTCCAAGGCATCTTTTCATAGAAAGTGTTTTCGAGGATTACGCTTACGAAGACCGCGCTTTCCCGATTTTGGCGAAGCAGACGATTTCTCATCCTTCAACTGTTGCGGAACAAACCGAATTGTTGGAAGTTGAAGAAGGTGAAAAAATCTTGGAAATCGGAACTGGTTGCGGTTATCAGACGGCGGTTCTTATCAAAATGAAAGCTTTGGTTTACACCGTTGAGCGTCAAAAAGACTTGTTTGATTTTTCTCATAAACTTTTCAAGGAATTGGATATGCGACCGAAGTTCCAGAGTTTTGGGGATGGATTTGCTGGTTTGCCAACGTTTGCGCCCTTCGATAAAGTATTGGTAACTTGTGGTGCAGAAGTTTTGCCCACCGAATTGTTGAAACAATTGAAAGTTGGTGGCAAAATGGTAATTCCACTGGGAAAAACCGATGAACAGATTCTTTACAGGTTTACGAAAATTTCAGATACGCAGTTTGAGAAAGAGGAATTTGGTGTTTACAAATTTGTTCCGATGTTGCAAAATAAATCGCACTGATGAAAGTTTACAAAAGCAGAAGAGATTGGGTCTATGTTTCTATATTTTTAGGAATCACTTTGCTTTTTGCTGTCATTTTGGTTTTGTCTTATTTTGATGTAGGCTTTTGGGATTGGATGTTGATGGTTTTTATTTTAGTTGGAATCGATTTGATAGTATTAATCAATTTT
>JAGNPP010000134.1 GCA_017989575.1 Chryseobacterium sp. | reverse complement strand
TGATTCTAATCGCATTATGATCCCTCCAAATCACATTTTTCCCAATCTCAAATTTTGTGTCATCATCAAATTCAAAAGTAGTAGCTTTTCCAATTCTAAGATCAGAATGAAGCTTCACGCCGGAATGGGAATTGAGAATGCTGTAAGAATAGAGCTTCTCGATTTTCGCAATCGTTTTGGGAATCAGATTGAGCGTTTTGTATATGAAGTTGATCATTAGTTTTTAGTTTTATAAAGTTCCGGAATCTACAAAAATCTCTTGACCCGTGATGGATTTCGAACGTTCGTCTGACAAAAACAGAACAGTTTCTGCGACAGATTTCATATCGGTTTCCTTTTTCAAGGCGGTTCTTTTGAAGATTCTATTTTTATGTTCGGCTGTCAGTTTGGCGTTCATCGCCGTTTCCATATAACCTGGAACTACAATGTTGGAGCGGATGCCACGCTCTCCCCATTCTCTGGAAATATTTTTGGAAAATGACTGCAAAGCACCTTTTGAAGCCGCGTACATCGATAAGCCTTTGTAACCTGTATGTGCGCTGATGGAAGAAATATGAATAATACTTCCGGCAACTCGATTATAAATCATATTTCTGATCGCATATTTTGTCAAAAACATTGGCGAATAAAGATTAACATCGAACATTGTTTTCAAATCGGTATAATTGAGATTTGTGACAATATCATCGTAAGCCATCGCCGCATTGTTGATTAGCACGTGAATCGGAATTTGATTTTTCACAAAATCTTTAAAAACTTCTTGCTTGATGTTTTCCGGATTGGACAAATCAAAAATTTTGAAAAATAGATTTTCCGGGTATTGATTTTCCAAAGCTTTCAACTCATCGGATTCTGTTCTGCTGATGCCATAAACTGTATGTCCATTTTCCAGAAAAAGTTTGCTCATTTCTAATCCTACGCCTCTGGAAATTCCGGTAATTAATATGTTCATACGATTTTCTTTTTTCCGGTTCTTGTTAATTCTATTTTTTCTACAAAGCTGATTTTTCTTGGAATTTTAAAGTTTTGGATTTTTCCATTAAGATAAAATCTAACTTCCTCTTCTTTCAATTCTAAGTTTGGAAGTAATTCTACCTCACAACAGATAACGTTTCCAAGAACCGCATTTGGCTTTCCAAAAACTCTTACATTTCTGATTTTTGGATGTTGAGTCAACTCGTCTTCTACCTCGTAAGGATTCACTTTGTAACCACCAACATTGATGAGTTCGTTTTTTCTGGAGGTAAATCTGAATCTTCTTTGCTCAGCATCAATCCATTCGATCAAATCCCCAGTGGCGTAGAAATCGTCAATTAAATTTAGCTGAGTTGTTTTTCCGAAAAGATTTTTATGAATGTACAATTCGTCATCAACCACTTTTACCAAACCAATGTGTTTGTCTTGAACAATGAATTCATCATTCTGAGAAGAAAACAAAGGACCGGTTTCAGTAGAACCATAAACATTGTTGATTCTCGCATTCGGGAAATATTTCTCGACTTGTGAAATCAAATAATTATCTGACTTCTCTCCGCCAATTGTGATTTTTGTTACGGAATCAAAAGATTGATTCAAAGGTAAAAGCAATCTGTAAAACGTTGGTGTTGAGGAAAGGTTTGTAATTTTATACTCATTAATGGCATTAATTACGAAATCTTTGGATTCCATAAAAACGTTGACCAAAAGATTCTGATTCAAGATGGCTTGAAAAAAAACCTGAACACCAGCAACGTGCGTCGGATTAAAAGCAAATCCCCAAACATCGTTTTTTCTCTCATCAGAAACATTGATTTTTCTAATGAGATTTTTCAGCGGATGTGTGAATTTCCTAGTAAAACCAGTCGTTCCGGATGTGAAAAGTGTGATTTCGGAATTTGAATTTTGAATTGAATTGACCAACTCTTCAACTGAATAAACTTTTTTCGGATTATCAATCTTAACGAATTGATTGACTGTCAAATTATTATCATTAATTTCTTTTTCGGACAAATCAGAATCCATCAAAGCGATGTTTTTCTCATTGACCAAAGCAAAAATCCAATTGAGAAAAAAGGATTTCAAATCGGGATAAATGTAGCAATCTGTGTAAGAATCAGACGTATTGATGTTTTCTAAGATTTCTTCGTATGACAAAGAAAAATGCTGATCTATTAAGAAAAACATTGGAGTTTTGTATAGATTTCTTCAACCGTGTTTACCAAACCATCTTCGAATATATCGACTTCGAATTCCTCTTCAATTTTCACGGTAAGTTCTGCAAGATCAAACGAATCGAAGTTGAGATCTTCTCTCAGTTTTTGTTCCGGCTTGAGTTCCGAAAATTCCTCTTCGAATTTATTCTTTTTAATAGAATTGATAATAGTAAGTAGTTTTTCTTGCATCGTTTGTGTGTTTCCTGCAAAATTAACAATATTTCACCATTGACACAAGATAAAGCGTTATAATTAGAATAATACGAAAATGAATTACTATTTCTTCAATCTCAACAAGAAATCGGATTTGTAAGTTTCGCCAATTGGAATTTCTTTTCCTGAATTTAAAAAGACATTTTTCACATCGATTTTTTCGATTTTATCAAGGTTCAAAATGAAAGATTTATGAACTCTGATAAAGTTTTCCGGAAGTTGATTTTCCAGCGATTTCAAAGTATCAAGAACGATGTATTCCTGATTTTCGGTTTTGATGTTGACGTAATCTTTGATGCTTTCGACATAGAGAATATCATCAAAATTGATTCGATGTTGCTGTCCGGAAGATTTTATAAAAAAGTGAGAATTTTTGGAATCTTCGTTTGGGAATCTTTCCTGCGTTTTTAAAGCACTTTTTTCGAAGCGATCGAAAGAAATTGGTTTCAAAAGATAATCTATCACATTGTGTTCGTAACCTTCCAAAGCGTATTCTGAATAAGCCGTTGTGAGAATATTCAAGCCTCAGATTTTCTCTGTTCAGGCGGATTTGGAACTTCCTTTTAAATTTGGAACGATCGAAACTGGTTTGAAATTCAATCAGTTCAGAAATTCTGCCGATTTGAAATATTTGAATTTTGAAAATAATCAATACATCATTGATGAAGAAAAAGGAAGCATCTTCGATTATCAGGAAGAGAATTATGCGGTTTACGGAAGTTTTGTGAAAACCATCGGTGAACATTGGGAAACGAAAGCAGGTTTGCGCTACGAAAATACATTTGTGAAAAGTTCTGCGACCAATTTCAATTATGGACAATGGTTTCCGTCGGCGTTTGTTTCTTATAAACAAGAAAAAAATGTGTTCAGTTTGTCTTATTCAAGAAGAATCAATCGTCCAAGTATGAGCAATTTGAATCCGTTTCGCTGGTACGAAAATCCTTATTCTTATTCAACTGGAAATCCTTTGCTGAAGCCTTCTTACATCAATAATTATGAATTGGGTTACACTTACAACAACAAATTTTCGACAAGTCTTTATTATTTGAGACTCACCAATGCTTTTGGACAAGTGTCTTCTTTAGACGGATTGTCTCAGAAAAGCACTTACATCAATCATTACAACAACGATTTTTATGGGATGAATGTTTCTTACACAGACACTTTCTTCAGATTTTGGGAATCGAATATTACTGCCAATGGGTCGTACCAAACTTCAGAAGTTTTCAATATTAATGCGCCAACTTTGAAAGGTTATTCGTTCAGTTATTCCATCAACAATACTTTTATATTAAACAAATCCATCGCCCTTTTCCTTAATTATGACCAAAGTTTGCCAAACAAAAATGTCAATACCCGTTTTGAGAATTTCTCCAATTTGAATTCCGGAATTAAAATTTCTTTGATGGAAAAACAGCTTCAAATCAATGCAACAGTGACCAATATTTTTGCCCAAAGATTCAAAGGTGAAATGTATTTTGATGACAGCAAGCAATTGATGAATAATTATTGGGACGGCAGAAGTCTCAGATTAAGTGTCAATTACACCTTCGGAAACAAAAAGAAAATCAATAAAAAGAATATTAGTTTTGAAGAAAAAGATAGAGCCAATTAATTTATTAATGTAACAAATATGTTTTTCAGTTGTCTAATAAATAACAAACAAAACTATGAAGTTAAAATCTATCATTCCAATCTCTGCTCTATTTTTAAGTCAAATTTATTTCTCACAAGAAACGCCGAAGAAAGATGAACCTAAAGAAAAAGAAATTGAAGCGGTAACGATTACCAAAACTAAAAAAGCCGTTGAACAAAAAGCGGACAGAACCATCTACGATTTCTCGGAACAGCCACATCTTAATTCTGGCAACACGTTGGAAGGCTTGCAAAAAATCCCGGGATTGGTAGTTTCCGAAATGGCAGGAATGATTTATCAAGGAAAAGCTTTGGATGTTTATATGGACGGAAGACCGCTGAACATCTACAGCACACAATTGACAGCTTACTTGGAAGGACTTCCTGCAAACAGCATCGAAAAAATCGAAATCATTACGCAACCAGGCGCGGAATTTCCTGCAACTTCTGGTGGCGCGATTATCAATATCATTACGAGCAGAAATGCAAAATCATACTTGTCCGCAACTTACGCCGGAGGTTATCGTTTCAGCAATTATGACCATTTCAGAAGCAAATTCAACAATAGTTTGACGCTGAATTCCAAAAACAAATGGTTTGGATGGCAGTTGAACGTCGGGCAATCTTACAACGAGAGCGAGACAAAATCTACGATTGATGAAATCTCGAGATTGTACAATGATAATGTCAATAGAAATCAATATTTGAGAAGTGCTTTCACATTTGATATCGGACAAGATCGATTGCTTTTGAATTACAATCTTAATTTAGGATCTTCGGATCGTTATGTGGATTCATATTCGTTGAGGAATGGACAAGAATCTACGGGTAAAGACATCATCGATCAAAGCAATACACGAAATGAAGTGACTGCAACTTATCAGAAAAAATTTGACGATAAGAACAAAAAATTAGAGTTCAAAGGGTCATATACCAACTTCAGTAATGATTTTGGGCAAACAGGAAGAACTATTTTGCCAATGCCTTCAATTAGTGATAATATTTTGAACAACGGCTCCAATCAAAATGTTTACAATTTCAGAATTGATTACGCTCAACCGATTAAAGTTCTGGACGAAGGTAAATTGAGCTTGGGTGCTTTTTATGACCAATTGGAATTTTCAGCAGATAACTTTGGGATAGAAAATCTTGATTATAAAAGCAAAACCACCGCTTTCTATTCCGAAGCAAGCGCCACCAAAGGAAAAATGGATTTTGTTTTGGGACTTCGTGGAGAATATTACAATATCAACGGAACAAGTTTGGATTTTGAAACCGGCGCTTATGATAATTTGAGACCTTTTGAAAAATTCAAAGTGTTTCCGAATGCGAGCATTCAGTACAACATTATTCCGAAAATCGCTTTCTTTAATGTCAATTATAATAAGAAAATCACTTTACCAAACGTTGCCAATCTGAATCCAAACAACACAAGATACGGAAATGACAACATTGATTTCTTTGGAAACCCAAATCTTCAGCCAACGATTTTTGATAATTTCGAAGTTAAATTAAGTGCTTTGAATTACGCATTCATCGGCTATAATTTTACCCAAGCAAAAAATCAAGTTGTGCAAATCGTGAAAAGAGAAGGCGATGTGATTTTGCAAACAAGCGACAATCTTGATCGTATGAAAACGCATAATTTCAACATTGGATTTCCGGTTCCGTTAGCGATTTTCAATACACCTTTCAAAGACATTATGAAAATGGATATGAATCCTGACCAAGTGAGTTTCATCTTCCTCTACGGTTCGTATCAATTGCAACAAATTGACCAAATCATCAATCCGAAAGGCTATTGGACTTATAACGTGACGGGACAATTTATTTTACCTTATAAAACAAAATTCACAGCCAATTATACTTATTTGACCAAAGGAAACGAGTTCTTTTTCTATCCAAATAAATCATTTTACAACACATTGAATTTGTCTCTGTCAAGGAAATTTAATCAGGAAAGAATGACGGTGACTTTGTTTGCGAATGATGTTTTCAACACCAACGAGACCAATCTCAGAACAACCAACGCGCTTCCAAATGTGAACATCCGAAACAAAAATGATACAAGAACTTTTGGACTTTCTTTCACCTACAAGATCCCGACAAAAAATAAGTTGGCAAAGGAAACGCCTAACTTGCTAAATCAGGAGAAGAAAGAAGATTCTGGCTCTGTGCAACAATTGTAATTATCACTAATTTTATATTAGCTTTAATCTCTCAATATCAATTGGGAGATTATTTTTTTTGTTTAAAATCGAAAAATTCATAGTAAATTTTCGATTCCATTCGAAGAATTCATATTAAAATTTAGAATCAATTCGAAAAATTTATATTAAATTCGCGAATAGAATCGAAGAATTCATATTAAATTTTGGATTATGGTAGAAAGATTGCTTCAAAAAAATATAGAGAAACGCTTGAAAGATGAGAAAGCGATTATCCTTTTCGGACCAAGACAAGTCGGGAAAAGTACTTTGATGGAATTGATGGAAAACCAATTCGAAAAGCCAATTGCAAACTGGAATAGCGACCAAAGCGACATCAGAAATATTCTGCAAAACCCAACGTCCGATTTCCTGAAAATCTTGATTGGCAATGCGAAAACTCTAATTATTGATGAAGCTCAGAGAATTGAAAATATTGGAATCATCATTAAACTAATCACAGACCAGATCAAAAATGTAAAAGTGATTGCAACCGGTTCCTCGTCTTTCGATGTGGCTAATAAAATCAACGAACCGTTGACTGGAAGAAAATGGGAATACCAATTGTTTCCGCTTTCGTTTGAAGAAATGTCGAATCAAAATGGCTTTTTGGAAGAGCGAAGATTGCTGGAACATCGTCTTGTTTTCGGTTATTATCCGGAAATCGTGAACAATCCGGGCGACGAAATTGAACGTTTGAAAAACCTTACTGAAAGCTATTTGTACAAAGATGTTTTGCAATGGGAAAAGATTCAAAAGCCGGAAAAAC
>JAGNPP010000132.1 GCA_017989575.1 Chryseobacterium sp. | reverse complement strand
AGATTATACTTTTGCAACGGAAAATGCTTCTGTAAAGCTTAGTGAATTGGCGGTCGGAATTGGACCTTTCGTGATTGGTCCGGTTGTAGAAAAGAAAATCGGAACCTCGGCTTTTGCGCAATTGGCAATCAATGCAACTGAATTTTACTCTGCTGAATGGGCGAGAGAGAAAAATATGTTTCAGGATATGTACGAAACGACGGAGGAAATGGACGCAGAAATCCAAGCATTAGCAGAAAAATTAGCAAGTTCAAATCCTGAAGCAATGTCTCAACTGAAAGAAATCTTTTGGAAAGGAACAGAACATTGGGATGGTTTATTAGCTGAACGAGCGGGAATCAGCGGGAAATTGGTTCTGTCCGATTTTACTGTGAATGCGATTAATCAATTTAAAAAGAAATAGCCCGATGATTCGGGCTATTTTATTATTCTTTTATAAATTTAGACTCTAAAACTCGATCTTCTGCATAGATTTTAATCAAATAATTGCCTCGTGTTAGGTTGTCCACAGGAATTTTATTTAGATTTTGATTATGTGTTTTCAGGAGCTTACCACTCAGATCATAAATCTCTATCTTTTTCATTCGCAAAACAGTTTTAATATTTAGAGAATTGGAAGTTGGATTTGGAAAGATGCTTGTCAAAATCAGTTTTGACTCTTCATTTGCAAGTACCGCTGTCTGCGTTACAATTATTGTAGAAGAAGAAGTGTCATTACTCGTAATTAAGATATTTGCCGATCTTTCGCTTCCTGTATTATTAGTCTCAGCTGTTAAAGTGATGATGGCATCTCCATTTCCATTTATATTGCTTTGCTGAGTACTCTTGTCTATCAAATTTTGAGAAGAAAGATTTAGCCAATTTTGATTGCTATTGACATTCCATAAGACATTATTAATAAGTCGAAAGTTAAAAATGTTGGCATTGTTTGGGTTATTCGGCATTTGAATATTTGTCAAAACATTGTAATTACTTTCGGGGGTCATATATTTATTTTCCAGATTGCCCAAGGTTGCTATATAAAATTTGTTGGTATTAGAATTAGAAATGGGATAATTAAGGATATTATTTGCTGTCGTCCTCGCGTAACAATTGATTTGATCTTCTTTGATGACATCTATCCTGCCAGTTGTAGGCCCAGAATCTAAGTCTTTTAAATAAGTAAGATTGCCATTATTATCAAACTTAAAAAGAATTTTCCTTCCGACAGTAGAATCAAAGTTATACTCGGTTGATCCAATCGTCATTTTTTCTCTTATGTTGTAATACCCATATATGTTTTTGTTCTCGTCGAGATCAGTATTTGTGTAATTCCCTTGGTTATCTTTACTTGTCGAAATGGGTTTTTGCCATGTAACGCTACCGTCAGTCTTTATTTTAAAAAGTATCGGATGGTAGTATACTAATGGATAGATTTTCGGAATCACGAGATCATCTAAACCAAGGAATTGACTTGAGGGGGAATACACTGATCCCATTGCTATAAAATCGACACCGTCAAACAAAATATCTGTAAACCAAGTGTAGCTATAATCTGGGTTTCCCGAATGAAAGTTTTTGCCCCAAACGCAATTCCCGGAACTATCAAACTTCAGCATTATATTATTGCCAGATTCGTTATTTGAAATGGTAACATTGTCAAATGTAATGTGTGTTGATGAGTCATTGGTATACACTTCTGTAAAGATGTATAAATTATTGTTGGTATCAAAAGATGGTAATACATCGTAAGTGTAAACATTATTATAAGCCTTAACATACTGTATATTCCCAGTAGTTCCTTCAAGTTTTATGATGAATAATTTATCTAATGTATATCCCTCAATTGTGGTTGCAGAGTTTGCGTTACCCACAACGTACACATCTCCGAAAGAGTCGGTTGTTATAGCTGCAGTAAAACTTGCGTTAAAGAATTCTTTGCTCCAAATTTTGCTTCCATTTTTGTCTAATTTCATCAGAATCTTTGTAGGAGAATTAGGAAAACTAAAATTGTTACCTATTCCATCTACAAAACTTGAAACATTTGAATCGGGATTAAATAATATTAGAAAATTGTCATTCTTATCCACGCACGCGAAATCATTGGCAATGTTTTTTTCCATTTGTCCTTTGTCCGGATAAAACTTAGCTGTCCATTTTGGAATCCCATCTATCCCGAGTCTTGAGATGAAGCGAGTTTTTGCATTGGTAGTAGTTCCGAAAAAGTCAACGGAACCAATTGCGGAGACGTATGTTTCATGCTTTTCTAAATTCAAATGTCTGACGAAAATATGTCCATAATCAGAATTAGAAGAAGGATTAAATAGTCTCGTAAGGCTAGGTGTTCCTTGAGAAAATAAATTGAGAGCAATTAGTAATAAAAGCACACTAAGTTCTCTTTTGGAAAAAGTAAAAGTTTTCATGGTTATTTGTTTATTTCAAAAATATATAAAAGGGAAATACAAGAAAATACCTATTTAGGGGTATTTTTACTTGTAGCTGAGTATGCTAAGTTTAATGTGCAGAATTCATCAGAAAATTGGTTCTCTCAGATTTTACTGTGAATGCGATTAATAGTTTTAAGAATAAATAGCGACAATTTGATAAATTAATTTGCAGAATAAAAAATAATTCCTATTTTTGCATCCTCAAAACCAGAGTTGTCGGATCCATTAGTCCACTGCTCATATTATATTAAATTTTAAAACTTCTGAAAATGAAACCGTTAGGTTCCATTTGATAATTAAACAAAAAAGTATATCCAAATGAAACAAGGCATACACCCAGAAAATTATAGATTAGTAGTTTTCAAAGATATGAGCAACGACGAGATGTTCCTTTGCAAATCTACTGCTGACACAAAAGATACTATCGAATTCGAAGGATCTGAATATCCATTGATCAAAATGGAGATTTCTTCTACTTCTCACCCTTTCTACACAGGTAAAACTAAATTGGTTGACACTGCAGGTAGAGTTGATAAGTTTATGAACAAATACAAAAAATTCTCTAAATAATTTTAGACGATTTTTACAAATATCAAAACCTTTCGGATTTCCGAGAGGTTTTTTTGTTATTTTTGCTCAACGTTGAACATTGAATTTTAAACTCAGAATAAATAATGCAATTAGTATTCTCAGACGCACAATATTGGGAAGATTTTCTTCCACTCACTTTTACAAGACCCGTTGCAGAAATGCGAATGGGAATCCTGACTTTCGCAGAAAGATGGAAAAAACTTCTCGAGATCGATGAGGTTTTCTACATCACCGAAAATTATCTTCAGGAAAAATTCAAAAAACCAGAACCGAAACAAAGTCTTTTCATTGTTCCGAACTTTTTCCCATCTGATGAAGTTTTAAAACAAATTAAAGAACTTCAGCCCGGCGAAGCTTTGGTTTATGACAATGAGGTTCTTGTCGCCAACATCAATATGGAAAATTTTTCTCTCAATCAGATCAACAAAATGACTGATATTACGGAGAAATTATTATTCATAGAAAAACCAACCGACATCTTTTCTCACAACGATTTCGCGATCAATTTCGATTTTGAATTGGTGACAAAAGGAAAAACCTCTCAGGAATTATCTTCAACCAACGGATTCATCGGTGAAAAAGAAAATCTGTTTATAGAAGAAGGTGCAACAATAGAATTTTCAACGTTAAATTGCAAAACTGGAAAGATTTACATTGGAAAAAACGCCGAAATAATGGAAGGTTCAAACATCCGAGGTTCATTGGCGCTTTGCGAAGATTCAAAAATCAATCTCGGAACCAAACTTTATGGTGGAACTACGATTGGTCCTCATTCTAAAGTTGGTGGCGAAGTCAACAATATTGTGATTTTCGGTTATTCAAACAAAGGCCACGATGGATTCCTTGGAAATTCTGTAGTAGGCGAGTGGTGCAATTTGGGCGCAGATACGAATTCATCAAATCTTAAAAATAATTATGCCTCAGTCAAACTTTGGAATTTCAGAAAGAAAAGATTCCTCGACACAGGTTTGCAATTTTGTGGATTGATAATGGGCGACCATTCTAAAACCGCAATCAATACGCAACTCAACACAGGAACCATCGTTGGAGTAGCTTCAAATATTTTCAAATCCGGTTTCCCGCCAAATCTCGTGGACAGTTTTTCTTGGGGCGGAATGAAAGGCGACGAAAAATTTCGACTCGACAAATCCTACGAAGTGGCAGAAAAAGCAATGGAACGCAGAAAAATCCCATTGACCGGAGCCGACAAAGACATTCTGAAACATATCTACAATGAGTTTTAATTTTTAAAACTCATTTTTTTTTTATGATAAAATTGGCTCCCTTTAGGGCTGGGGTGATTTTTATGATAAAATTGGCGCCCTTTACGGCTGTGGAAATCAATTTTATATCAAAGTTTGCTTATTTTTGCTGATTAAGATTTTGGTCTAACAACTAATTTCTAAATTCTAACATCTATATATAATAATGAAGCAGTTTCTTCTTTGGCTTTTTGCATCGTTGGTTTTGGTAAGTTGTGCCAGAGTTGGATCTCCCGTTGGCGGAGACAAAGATTCTATTCCACCATCAATGATTGGGTCAAATATCGATACCACCAGAATCAATGTGCCGAGAGACATCAAAAAACTCAGAATTGATTTTGACGAATATATCACTTTGAAAGATGTGAGCAAAAATCTCATCATTTCTCCGCCGATTCAATATTCCAAGATTATTCCATCTTCCACAGGGAACAAATATTTGGAAATCCAATGGAAAGACACGCTTCAGGCAAATACGACTTACAATTTCAATTTCGGAAATTCAATCGTCGATCTGAATGAGAGTAATATTTTGCCTTATTTCAATTTCGCTTTTTCGACGGGTGAAAAGCTCGACGACCTTTACATCAGCGGAACGCTTTCCGATGCTTTGGGAAATGAAAAAAACTCAGAAGGAAAAGAAAAGAATCTTGTGGTTGGACTTTATCAGGTCAAAGACACGATGAATTATCGCCAAAAACCTTATTACATCGGTAAAGATGATCCTGATGGTTATTTTGAATTGAATTACCTAACGCCAGGGAAATATAAAATTATTGGTTTCGATGATGAGAATAATAATTCCATCTACGACATCGGAAAAGAAAATGTAGCGTTTCAAAAAGCGGAGATTGATCTTCAAACCAGCATTTCCGGATTGAAACTGAAAACGTTCCCATCAAAGAAAATGGCGAAGTACAAAGAAATGACGGCCTCAGTTGGCGGAATTACAATGATCTTCGAGGGGAATCCCGAAAAAGTAATCGTGAAAACTGTAGGCGAGAAGCCGGCAGATTACAAAGTGGCGCATAAATCCAGATCAGATTCTGTGAAGATTTGGTTTGATGCCACCAAAGAAAATATCGGCGCAACGGTAAGTGAAAACTTACGATTCTCCTATGACACAGGTTTGGTGCAAGACACAATGTCTGTATTTTACAAAAAACCCACGAAAGATGAGATGACGGTTTCCAATCCTTTCTCCAATAAACTGTCGCCAGGAGCGGATTTCAGATTTTCGTCCAATTATATCATTAATAAAATCCAGCCAGAAAACTGGAAATTGGAAGCAGACAGCATTGCGCAAAACTTCACAGCAGGTATTTCGGAATTAGATTCCACACAGGTTTTCATCAAATCAGATTTTGTTGTCGGAAAAAAATACCAGTTGACTGTTCCGAAAAACACCCTGAGTTCTTTTTATACAAGATCCAGCGAAAGTGTTCGTTTCGATTTCGAAGTTTCAAAAGCAGAAGATTTCGGAAGTTTTTCCGCCCATCTTAAGAATATCCCATCTCAGAAATTCTGGATTCAATTGCTCAATGAAAGAAATGAACCAGCTTATCAGCAATACACCAATCAGGCTATAGTCAAATTCGTCAATCTCAAACCCGGAAGTTATAAGTTGAGGATTTTAGTTGATAATAATGAGAACGGCATTTGGGATAGCGCAGATTTTGCAAATGAAGTTTCGGCGGAGGATGTTTATCTCTTCAAAAAAGCGAACGACAAAGAGGTGATGAGCAAAATCAACGTTCGCCAGATGTGGGAAATCAATGAAAACTGGGATTTAACTTTAGAAGAACAACCGGTCAATTGAAAAAAATAATCTTTAGGACAGCGGTCGTTTTTCTTGCGATTCAATTTATTCCTGTGGACAGAGAAAACAAAGCTGTTGTCAAGCAAGACAATTTTGTTGATATCCACAAAACACCGGATCACATCAAAACGATTCTGAAAAACGCCTGCTACGATTGCCATTCCAACGAAACCAAATATCCAACTTACGCCTACATTGCCCCGATTTCTTGGGCAATGAAAGATCATATCAATGAAGGACGCAAATATCTCAACTTTTCCGAATGGGGATCTTACAACAATGATCTCAAAAAAAACGCAGTTGAGAAAACCATTTCCACCGTTCGGGATTTGCAAATGCCTTTGCCTTCCTATATAAGTTATCATCCAGAAGCCAATTTGACGAGGAAGCAGAGAGAAGATCTACAAGAATATTTTTCAGGTATTGCACAAGAGTAATACCTAGCTACGCCATAATTTAAATAGATTATGGCAATCCCCGCAAGCTTGCCTTCGCTTTCCTGGCGCTTAATCTTGCGGGGCCGGGCTATCCGTTGCAATCTTTTTATAAAGCTCTGCCCTTTCTATGCCACCACAAGATCATTATAAAAAGGATTTCCACTACTATCCCTATTGCGGGATTGCATATGAAAACAACACACCTGTTCCGTATCCACGATCCCTAATAAAATTAATGTCTTTGAAAACCAGCGTAATACTTAAATGTTTGTTTAAAAATTGCGAATATGTTTGCGGTTTCGGAAAAAGTTCTTACTTTTGCAACCGCTTTAAGAGAGCAGCGCAGAAGCCCAGTGAGACGAGTACGAGAAGATTTAGAGACCAGCGATGGTTGTTAAATATTTTAAAAAAAAGTCTTGCAGGTTAAAGAAGTAATATTTATCTTTGCAGACCCAAATCGAGAGATTGGGGAGCGCAGGAGGAGACAAGG
>JAGNPP010000133.1 GCA_017989575.1 Chryseobacterium sp. | reverse complement strand
TTTTTATCTCAAATATAACCCAGATAACAGGTGGTCATTTTGAACCGGAAAGTGGTGGTCACTTTGCTCCGAAATCAGTGGTCAATTTACTCCGAAATTAGGTGGTCAATTTGACCGTCTTTTCCACTTCAATTACTAAATCCATCATATAAACATACTTCCACCTGCAATTAATGAATTGGTTGTTTTTTGAAGCCCAGTAAAAGTAGTTAGAAAGATTTTTTCCAAAAATGTCATAGTAAGTCCTAAAATACTGCTCTCCCTGGTTCAGTTTGAACTGGTCATAGGTAGGAAAAGCTGTTCTAATAAGTACATTATCACTTTCTAAATACTCTATCTCATCTTTTAACTTACTATAGGTTTTATTGTAGAAGTTTTGTAAAAGCTTGTCTTGTTTATTAATGTTGATAGCTTCATTTGGTAAAGGTTCTTTATTACCCAAATTATCAGGGTAAGTATGATTTTCAATTTGTTTTGTAGGATATGGCATTATCACATAAATCCTAGAGTTTTTTCTTGGTCTTGCCAAAGCCTGAATTACAGTGTTTATTCCCTCTGTGAAAATTCCTAAAGTTCGAGGAGAGGCTTCATAAGATTTTTTTTGAGGTAAGAAGATGTAATATGCTGTATCCTCTTCATTAATGCTAATGCCTGTTTTAAAATTTGTACCTATATTACATTTTTTATCGTCGAAAACATTATTAGTATCCCCAGTACATTCATTTATACTCCCATAACTTTTTCTGATATTTTGTCCAACAGGAGATTTTACAATCTTATCAGTAAGGTTTTTAGAATAGGTAAGAATATTAACTTTATTAGCTTTACCAATTTCAATATCAAAAAATTTAATTAATTCTTTGTTCTCAAGATCATAGTAAGGTTTGTCATAGTAAAGTATAGAAAGTTCACTGAGCCTATCCTCATATTGAAATCTTGGAGCTTCCAGTATTTTTAGCTTTTGGTCTGTCATTTCAGCAAAGTACTTTATAACTACTTTAGAGGCTTCATTATAGGTGGCACTAGAAACCAAAATTTTATGGGTAAGCTTTCTCCATCTGAATAGGTTAAAAACAAGTTCTTGTTTGAAGTTGTCAACAGCATCGTGAATCTCATCAAAAATTAGAATCACTTTTTTATTATTCTCCTTGTAGAAAGCCAAAAGTTTGTTAATGTAGTTAGTCTTATTATAATTTTGCTTAAGGTAATATTCTCCAGCATTAGCCATAATAAAGTTGAAAGTCATAAGCTGTATAGGTCTGTTATTTGTTTCTTGATTTGTATCTTTTTCATCATTTTCATCATCAAGCTCTCTATAATCAAAAATATCAGCATCAGGTATTTCTAGTTTCTGTAAAGAGTTTTTATATTGGTCAAGTAATGATTTGAAAGGAGCAATTAGAAATACAATATATCCTTCGTCTCTTTTTTTATAGTATTCTTTGGCTATACTTATGATAGCTGTAGTTTTACCTTGTCCTACACTAGCATTAATAACTGTTGTATCTTTCTTGTCAAGTTGGATGTTTTGCAGAATAAAATCTGAGATATAGCCATTACTATCAGAAACTATTTCAGTTACATTATTATCTTCAAAAGTATAACCTTCAAAATCTGAATGGGATAATTCTTTATATTGTATTGGGGTATGGTTTAGTGTTACCTGTTCTCTATTCATTTGTTGTAAAAATTAACTGCCTTGTAAATTTACTACAAAGCAGTTAAATATTTCTCCTATTTGAGCCTATCTTTCAGCTTTTTCAAATTTTCACTCAATTTCTCAGGCATCAACTCTGCATAGTATTCTTGTGTAGTAGATATCTTAGAATGACCTAGTAGTTTAGAAACTACCTCTATTGGAATATCATTATTAAGAAGTACTGTAGATGCAAAAGTCTTCCTAGCAGTGTGATGGGTTAGATTCTTTGATATTTCCAGAGTAGAAGCTATTTCCTTTAGTAGCCTATTAAAAGATTGATTACTTATTCTTGGTAGAACAAAAGGATTGTCAGAACTATATTTACTAATCACTTTTAAAGCTTTAGGTAAGATAAGAGGTACTGAGAAATTTCTTTCTGTTTTTTCTCTTTTTTGATATATCCAAGTTATGCCATCTGGCTTGGTTATCAAATCATCCTTCCTTAGTTCAAACATTTCCCTGTATGCTAATCCTGTATAACAACAGAAAATGTAACAATCCTTAACTCTATTCAGTGGGTCAGATTGAAAGGTGTAATTCTCTAACTTATCCAGTTCTTCTTGAGTAAGAAATATAATCTTGCTGTACACTTTCTTTGGACTATGTTCCTCAAAAGGATTCTTATCTAAGTAACCTTGTATTACAGATTGTTTGATTACTTTCTTTAATCTCTGTAAGGATTTGTTAATAGTTATTTGTTTATGCTTTAATTCTGTCTTACAGTAATACTCGAACTCAGAAATAAAGTTGAAATCTAAATCCTTTAGTTTAATATCAGATTTCTTGTAACAGAATTTAATAAACTCAGAAACATCTTCTTTGATGTAGTTGAACTTATTCCAAGTTGCTTTCTTTATTTCTAGTCCTACAAGTTTTTGAAGTCTGTCTAAATAGATTTTGTAATACTCAACCAAAGAATACTCTCTGGTCACTGTCCTGCCTATATACTGGTTGTAAATATCATTTGCATCAAATGGTTCTTCTTTGACTTGTAGAAATAAAAAAGCCTGATTAATTTTTCTTTTAATCAGGCTGAGTTCTGTATTGATAAAGTTGTAGTCTTCATTAGGAGGTTTAGACCTCTGGTTTTTATTATCCCAGCTCTTGGGATTTACAAATAATCCAGTAGAGAATGGCTTCCTTTCTCCTAAATATGTGAGTCTACATTGTAGAGGACATAAACCTTGTTCATTAAGTTTATTCCTCCTTATTATAAAAAGAGTGATTAATTGTTCCATAATTGTTTTGGGTGTCCAGAAGTTTTTCTTGGGTGTCCATAAAGGTGTCCAAGTAGTTAGAAAATGGATTGAGAAAGAAGAAAATATCAGAATTACAGAAATTCCCTAAAACCAAGACAAACCCAATACACAAAGTCTATAAAAAACAAAACCACCACATTTCTGTGATGGTTTGCTCCTCTTGCTGGGCTCGAACCAGCGACCCTCTGATTAACAGTCAGATGCTCTAACCAACTGAGCTAAAGAGGAATGTTTCTTTTTGCTTTAAGCGTGTGCAAATATAGAAACTTTTTTAAAAACTCCAAAACTTTTTTTGAAACTTTTTTTATTTTTTTAGCCCACAGCTTGCACTATCAGCTTAACTATATCATTTCCAAATATTAACGCCATAAGCCCTAACAAGAAAATTACACCCATCATTTGTGCATTTTCCAAAACTTTTTGCGGAACAGGTTTTCTTGTGATGATTTCCCACAATGTAAACAGAACGTGTCCGCCGTCTAACCCCGGAATTGGAATCAAATTAAGGAATGCCAACCAGATCGAAAACTTAGCCGTAAAAGACCAAAACTGTTGCCAATTGATAGAAAGGTCGCCATCTTTGGTTTTGTCCACGTGCATATTGTTAACGATTGCAATTGGTCCACCTACTTTTTTGTAGCCTTTGATGGTTTTATTAAAGATCAATTTGAATTGCTTCACTTGATAAGTCAAACTCTCAATCGTTCTTGTGTAACCTCTTCCAATTGACTCTCCAAATGTAAAATGATTCAAAGTCATCATTTTTTTGTAGGCTTTGTAAGAGGAAACTCCAATTTTCCCTTCTTTATCTACAGGAATTGACAATGGAACCAAAGTCTGTCCACGCTCAACAACAAAGTCAACATTTGAACCTGCTTTTTTGGAAACGATCGGCGCTAACTCATCATAGTACTCGATTTTTTGATTATCGATGCTCACAACTTTATCACCAATTTTAAGACCTGCATCCAGCGTTGGTTTCTGAATAATGGTGTCCACAGTTGGCGCAATTCTCGGCATCAAGAAAGCTTTTGGAACGTCTGCCTGCAAGACCAATGCTTTTCCTTCGTCGCTTGTCGGAAATGTCACTTCTTTTCCGTTTCTAAGAACAGTGATGTTGTCACTCAGCAAAACATCCAAAGATAATTTATCAAAATCCTTTTGCGATTTACCATCAACTTTCAAAATCTTATCGCCGTTTTCAAAACCCATTTTGAGTGAAGGTTCAGAATAGTACATTTTGCCACCAAGTCTCTCAGTATCGTAATTCTCTTCTCCGTAGAAATAAGATAACGAACCGAAAATCAACCAAGCCAAAAAGAAATTAACCGTCACACCACCAAGCATAATGATCAGTCGTTGCCAAGCCGGTTTCGCACGGAATTCCCACGGTTCTGCCGGTTTTTTCAATTGCTCGGTGTCCATACTTTCGTCCACCATTCCGGCGATTTTCACATAACCTCCGAACGGAAGCCACCCGATTCCGTATTTCACACCTTCGTGTTTTCTCCAGTCGTTGTCGGGAAGTTTTGAAATATCAATAGGAACCAAAACGATTTTTCCGTCGATTTCAACTTCTTGTTCCGTTGGTTGGTTTTTAGAAAGGAATTTATATTGCCATTTTCCGTTGATTTTTTTCATTGCGAAAACGGAAAAATACGGGTCGAAGAATAAAAAGAATTTATCTACTTTGGTTTTGAACCATTTCGCTGGCAAGAAGTGCCCGATTTCGTGTAATGTTACAAGGATAGAAATGCTCAGTACAAACTGAAATATTTTTAATGCTAATTCCATTAATATGTTTTAAAATTATAAGTAGGCAAAGGTAATCAATTAGTAAGAAACTTTACCAATGTAAAATTGCGTCAAAAAGTCATTTAATAGAGTTCAAATCATCAATTTTTATTTGGGCAGCTATTTCCGCCTTCCACTCCCTCCCGATTTTACATCGGGATCCGTTCAAGTCGGGCTGCAGATTCAGTATACAAACCACAAGTTGTCCTAAAACCACAATTTTGTCATTCCGTAGGAATCTAAACTTAGCTGTTGAGATTCCTACGGAATGACAAAAAACTGAATAACTTTTCCCAAAACAAATAGTAACTATAAAATCAGTAATTTTAAATCTTAAATTAAAAATGATATTATGTCAAATATTCAAATGATAATTGAGGAGCGTGCTGCCGATATTGGAAACTTTTTGGTGGGAAGATTGTTGCCGTTTTCTCAGAAGAGAAGTGTTGGTCCGTTTGTTTTCATCGACCATATGGGTCCAGCGGCGCTCAAGGATTATGAAAATCTGGATGTTCCACCTCATCCGCACATCGGACTTTCCACCTTGACTTTCCTTTTCGAAGGAAGCATTATGCACAGAGATTCCATCGGGACAGAAATCGAAATCAAGGAAGGCGCGGTGAACTGGATGACTGCAGGAAAAGGCGTTGCACACTCCGAGAGAACGCCAGAATATCTCAGAACCACAGACAAGAATCTTCACGGATTGCAGATCTGGGTCGCTCTACCAAAAGAATTGGAAGATATGGAACCCGAGTTTTTTCATATTAATAAAGAAGACATCCCAAGCTGGAAAGACAATGGCGTAGATTACAAATTGATTGCAGGCGAAATCCTCGGGCGAAAATCGCCGGTTCCGACTTACTCACCACTTTATTTTTTGGAAGTGAAAAATACGTCTGTGGAAGATCAGGAAATCATTTTGGGTGATTATCTTTTTGGCGAATCGTCGCTTTATATTTTGGAAGGCAACATCGAAAGTGAAGGCAATCTCTACAACCCAAAACATATCCTGATCGCGAAAGATGCTAAACTGTGTCATTTCGTTTTGAAGCCAAATTCTACGGTTTACATTTTCGGAGGTGAGCCATTTCCGGAACCTCGGAACATCTATTGGAATTTTGTTTCCTCAGAAAAAGAAAAAATCGAGGAAGCCAAAACTAGATGGGAAAACCACGAGTTTCCAAAAGTCATCAATGATGATGGATATGTTCCACTTCCGCCACAGAATAGGAATCTTAAACTAAAATAAATGATGAAAAAATTTTTAATACTGAGTTTTTTATTAATCTTAATTTCTGTCAATTCTCAAGTTCACCGGTTTTATTACGAGCTGACTTACAAACCGAACAAAGATTCTATAAAAACAGAAAAGGAAATGATGGTGTTGGATGTGTCAAAGGATGAGTCGCTTTTTGTGTCTTATAAACAATTAGAGTACGATTCTGTTTTGACTGCTAATATCAAAAAGGCAAGAGAGTTTGGAACTGTTATGGATAAAGAAATGATGACAAAGAAACCGCCAATTGTGAGTTACAGAATTAGTAAATTTAAAGATGGTAATCTCGGTTTCAAAGATTTTATCGGAATGTCTGAATATTATACTTATCAGGAAAATCCAGAGCTAAAGTGGAATATCACGAACGAAAAAGAGAAAATCGAAATTTACAACACACAAAAAGCAACCACTGATTTTGGCGGTAGAATCTGGACGGCTTGGTTCACATCGGAGATTCCAATTCAAGATGGTCCGTACAAATTTTCAGGATTGCCAGGATTAATCATAAAACTAGATGATTCTCAAAATGATTATTCTTGGATTTTGGTAGCTAACAAAAAACTGAACCAAGATTTAAATTTGAATAAACTGAACTATATGGAATCTCAGATTGGAGAGACCAAAAAAATTCCAAAATCTACTTTTGAAAAAAAATCAGCAGAATATCGAAAAAATCCAATGGGCCAGATGTTGCGATCGTTTGATGATAAAGATGTTGAACTAATGAAAAAACTGAAGGAAGAAGAAACCCGACTTAAAAAGCAGATTTCGTTTTACAACAATCCAATTGAAGTTAATTAACAAAAAAAAGCATTCCTAGAATAGGAATGCTTTTTTAATATAAAATAAATAGGATATGAAATAATCTTAATAAGCAGGATTCTGCGGGAAGTTTTTGTTTTGATTTAGGTCAATCACAATTTGAGGGATTGGTCTAAGGATCTTTAAATTTCCTCCATTTCCATTGAAGTTTGCCGCACTTGGGATTTTATAA
>JAGNPP010000131.1 GCA_017989575.1 Chryseobacterium sp. | reverse complement strand
ACTTTTACGTCTTTACAGGCTGATTAAACTCGATAAGTAAGCTGAGTTTAAAAATCCCAGAGGGATGACCTGTTAATAGAAAAACAAAATCCATCATCACATTTTAGCTCTGTAGGAGCGACCTGTTATTCACAAATATTATCAGGTCGCTCCTACGAAGCTTTTTGTTTGTTCATCTGATGTTATCTATTAACAGATTGCTCCGATGGAGCATCACAAAAATTATTTACCCAATTTTTATTGAGGTCATACTCAAGGAACCACCAATCAAAGAATCATTGAATAGCGATAGATCTTCAGATCTGTCTTTCAGTCCCAGATTATAGATCAATGGTAAATAATGGTCGGGCGTCGGAACAGCGTATTGCAAAAATGTTCCTTGTTTCTGATAATCGATGAGTTTCTGGAAATCGCCATCCAGAAGCCAATTGTTGGTTTTCTCTCGCGCTTCTATCGCCCAATCCCAACCAGCGCCAACGGTGTCGATATTTTTCCAGTCGATCAATCTGAGGTTGTGAACGATGTTTCCACTTCCAATAATAAGAATTCCTTTTTCTCTAAGTTTGGATAATTTCTTTGCTAATTCAAAATGATATTGTGGCGGTTTTGTATAATCAATACTTAGCTGAATGACCGGAATATCCGCATCAGGATAAAGATGCCGAAGAACCGACCACGCGCCGTGGTCCAATCCCCAATTGTGATCTTCTTCCACCAAAACCGGAGACAATAATTCTGCAGTTTCTCTGGCTAATTCAGGATTTCCTTTTGCGAGATATTGAACATCGAACAAGGCTTGCGGGAAACCTCCAAAATCGTGAATGGTCTTGGGAAGTTCCATCGCTGTGACAAATGTTCCGTTGGTAAACCAATGTGCCGAAATACAAATAATGACATTTGGTTTTGGGATTTCTTTGCTGATATTTCGGAAACCTTGCACAAAAATATTTTCTTCGATGGCGTTCATCGGAGAGCCGTGTCCCAGGAAAAGGACGGGCATTTTTTGGGTGGTTTTGAAATTATCGGAGATGTTGGAAAGGTCGTTGAGGTTCATTTTTGTTTTGTAAAAAGTAAAATGTATTAATGTCAAATGTATTTTATTTTCTCGCAGATTTGGCGGATTGAGCAGATTTTTGAAACACTTAAGTTGATTTTTTTTGAACTACAAAAGTCACATAAGAACAATTAAGATTTTGAAATCTTCGATTTTGGACGATTGTGAATTGATAGACAAAAGTTCAACTTTGCGAAGCGCAGCCAGACTTGAGTGGAAATCCTTTTTTGCTTGTACTCAAGTTCTATTTAGACTGAAATCGTCTGCAAAAAAGATTGGGAACGGAAGGCGGATTAGCTGCCCAAATTATTAAAATCAAAACGATTAAAATCAAAAAAGCGTGAACAAAGTTGCCTTTGCTCACACTTTAAAAAACTCAAACTATAAAAATACTATGATGTATTATTGTTTTACGAACTGCAGTTCTCCTGCAATTTTCACGTCTTCGCTTACCATCACGCCGCCTGTTTCCAATGCTGCGTTCCAAGTAAGACCGAAGTCTGATCTTTTGATCTTCCCTTCGAATGAGAAACCTGCTTTGGTGTTGCCCCAAGGATCAGAATTGATTCCGCCGAAGTCAACGTCCAAACTGATTTCTTTGGTAATACCGTTCAATGTTAGGTTTCCAGTCACATCGCCGTTCAAAGTTGAAGCTTCGAAAGTGATTTTCGGATTGGCTTCTGCGTTGAAGAAATCTGCTGATTTCAGGTGATTGTCTCTGTCTGTATTGTTGGTGAAGATAGAATCTGTATCGATGAAAGCAGAAACTTTTGCGCTTGCGAATGTGTCATCTTCTGCGTCGATCTCTGCGTTGAAAGTTGTGAATTCTCCTTTTACGTTGGAAATCATCAAGTGTTTTACTTTGAAAGTGATTTCGCTATGCGTTGGGTCTAATAACCATTTAGTTGCCATAATTTTTAATATTTTGTTGATTAATTATAGTGCAAATTTATAGCGCTGAGATCCGCCTCACATTGATGTAAGTTAAGAATTACTTTTTTGTGAATTTTTTAACGATTGCCTTGTTTCGGCACAATGATTTCTGTGTTGAGAACAATGAAAAAACTTTCCTTTCTACTTTTACTTTCTAGCGTGTTTTATTTTTCCCAGAAGAGCGATTCTGTGGCTTTGATTTCGGAAGTCAAAATTGAGGCTTATAAAAAGTCGGTTTCATTTATCGCCTCTACCAAATCGGTTTCTGTGGTTTCGGAAAATCTGCTTTCTCAGAATCCGCCAGACCGATTGTTGGAATCTGTGAATCAGATTGCTGGTGCGAGAATGGAAGAACGTTCGCCGGGAAGTTACAGGATTGCAGTGCGTGGAAGTTCTCTGCGTTCGCCTTTTGGCGTTCGGAATGTAAAAGTTTATCTGGATGATTTTATTTTGTCTGATGCTTCGGGGAATACTTATTTCAATCAGATCGCGCCGGATTTAATTCATAAAATTGAGATTTATAAAGGTCCGGAAAGTGGTGATTTTGGTGCGGTGACTGGTGGAACATTATTATTACAAACTCAAAATTCTGATGACTTGTCTTTGAATCTTTCGTCTGGAAGTTATGGGACTTTTAATGAAAGTATCAATTTTTCGAAGCAATTGGGAAAGCATTTTTTACAGGTTTATCAAAATTATTACAGAACAGATTCTTACCGTGAACAATCGGCGGTTGAGCGAAAGCAAATTTTCATTAAGGACAATTTCAAATACTCTGACAAAGGCGAACTGAAGGCAATGCTACTTTTCTCCGATTTGGATTATGAAACGCCTGGCGGATTAACTTTGGCGCAAATGGAAGCCAACCGAAAGCAAGCCAGACCAGCAACGGCAACACTTCCCGGAGCGAAAGAGCAAAATGCAGGAATCAGAAATAAAATGGTCTTGGCAGGACTTTCCAATCAATATCAATTGACGAACGGACTTTCACATTTTGTTTTGGTTCAAGGCTCTTATGTCGATTTTGAGAATCCTTTCATCACCAATTTTGAAAACCGATTTGAAAGTAATTATGCACTTAGAACGCATTTCAATTACGAGAAAAATTGGAATAATGTTTCAGCTGAATGGCGCTTAGGTTACGAAGGTGCGACCAATCCAATTTATATCAAAAACTATGACAACAATAGTGGAATAGAAGGGAATCCACAGAATTTTGATAAGCTGAGAAACAATTCCGGGTTCTATGTTCTGTCGCAGAAATTGAATTTTAATGAGCGGTTGTTTACAGATATTTCCATTAGTTTAAATTCAAATGCTTACAAATGGGAAAAGATTTTCCCAACTTCTGAAACGGGAAATGTAAAGTTCAAAGACCAATGGTTGCCGAACTTTGGGATGACATACGTTTTGGATAAAGGATTTTCTGTGAGAGGGAAAATAGGGAAAGGAAATTCGGCGCCGACGAATGAAGAGATTCGTTCTTCCAATCAGCAATTCAATTTCCATCTTGTTCCGGAATATGGCTGGAATAAGGAAATTGGCGTAAGGAAACAGTTTGGAAATACCGTTTTTGTGGAACTTAATTATTTTGATTTCCGAATGAAAGATGCGATCGTACGAAGACAGAATGAAGCTGGACAGGAATATTTTGTGAATCAGGGAAACACGGTTCAAAAAGGTTGGGAATTTCTCTTGGAATCGAAACGGTTTGATTTGAAGAATGCTGTTTTGAGTCATTTCAAATTCAGGTTTTCGGGAAGCATTTATGATTTTAAATTTAAAAATTATGCGCAAGGAACTTCTGATTTTTCAGGAAATGCGTTAACCGGCGTTCCGAAAACAACCATCAACAGTTTGCTGAATTTCACTTTCTTCAAAAAATTAGCCGTTGATTATTCTCAATTTCTGACTTCAAAAATTCCTTTGACAGACTCGAATTCTGTCTGGTCGGAACCGAGTTTGGTTTCTAATATTCAATTCCGATACCCAATTGTTTTTGAAAAATCAAAGTTGGATTTGTATTTCCAAATTCAGAATTTGTACAATACGGATTATGTTTTAGGATTTGACATCAATGCTTTTGGAAACCGATTTTATAATCCATCGGCAAAACGGAATTTTGTGTTGGGCGCGACTATTCAATTATAAAATTTAGAATTTCTCAGTCAAATATTTCCAATAACGTTTCGGAACGTGTTGGACGTGGAGCTTGATATTTTTCCTTTCCTTAATATTCGTCTTCGTGAAATAACTTTTCCAAAGTTCCTGATAATTGATTTCTTCCTCGTGGAATTTCTGTTGGTATTGATTGAGATTAAATTTTTCGTCAGGATAAAAAAATTCACACTCCTCTAAATCATAAAACAAGCCGTAATGTCGTTTGAGGTCGTAAATCATCCATTTTTGGTCCGCGTATCTGTCTTTGAAATGTTTTCGAATCAAAGGCAGAACATCAAAATCAGGGTCAATCTTGGCAAAATAAATATCATCCTTCATTTTCTCAAACCTGACAAACGCAGTCATCCGATGGCGTTCTCGACTGACGGATTTGCAAATTTTTGAGATCTGAAGAATATCATCATTGGCGAAATTCTGCAGGACATTATTTTCAGGACTTTTGATGGATTGTTTGATGGCAGAAAAAATCAAATCTTCGGACTCAGGAAGTTCTGAGAGGAAAACCATCAGCAATTGTTTGATGCCGGATTTTCCAATGCTTGTTTCTAATTTCTTTAAAACTCTGTCAGATTTTTCGTTTTGAGTCGCAACCTCGTGAATTTCGGCGAACATATTTTCCTGTTGAAATCTTTCCCTGTTTCGGATTTCGACATCATTGTACTTGTATTCAAAAACTTCGAATACTGCGGTTAAAAGTCCGTCAAAACTGCCATCGTAGAGGAGGGTTGTCATATGTTTTAAAAAAAATAATATAAAATCTTAAAATTGATATTTAATCAATCAAATTTATATGATAATATTGCTATATCAAATTTACAATACAATATGTTTACTTCAATGTTATCTTATAAAATGCTTAAAAATTTAGTGATTTTGTTCCTTATTGTTTTATTTAATGGTGCTTTTGCTCAAAAAAGAATTCGTGAGTTGGGAATAAAGCCCGGAGTTTTACAGCCAGGTAAACAGAATAGTATTACTGATGTTGCTGGTGTTTTAGTAGGGCATAAAACAATGATAAAAGGCGAAAACGTTAGAACCGGTGTTACTGCAATTCTACCACACAATGGAAATATTTTTCAGCAGAAAGTTCCTGCAGCTATATTTGTAGGCAACGGCTTTGGCAAGCTTGCTGGCTATACACAGGTAATGGAATTAGGAAATCTTGAAACCCCAATAATACTAACAAATACTTTAAATGTAAGTACGGGAATAAATGCTTTAATTACTTACACTCTTCAGCAAAAAGGGAATGAAAAAATTCAGTCTGTAAATGCTGTCGTAGGAGAAACAAATGATGGGTGGCTCAACGATATTCGTGGTCGGCATATCCAAGAAAACGATGTCCTGGAAGCAATTCAAAAAGCAAACGGCTTCGTTGAAGAAGGAAATGTGGGAGCTGGTACGGGTACAACCTGTTTTTCTTTCAAAGGTGGTATCGGTACTTCATCTCGCAAACTTCCTCAAAGTTTAGGTGGTTACACCGTCGGAGTGCTTGTGCAGACCAATTTTGGTGGTGTTTTACAAATTGATGGTGTTCCGGTTGGAAAAGAATTAAAAAAGTTTTCATTTAGTAATCAGTTATTAAATAATGTTGATGGGTCTTGTATGATTGTTGTGGCGACAGATGCTCCTTTAGATAGTCGTAATCTGGAAAGATTGGCGGCAAGAGCAATGATTGGAGTGGGAAGAACCGGAGGAATAATGTCTCACGGAAGCGGAGAATATGCAATCGCTTTTTCTACAGATTTAGAATCTAGGATTCAGCACCAACCGGAAGGTTCGGTGAAGAATATTCCAAATCTACATAATGATTATACATCCCAATTATTTTTGGCAGCTATAGAAGCTACAGAAGAAGCAATCCTAAATTCTCTTACAATGGCGACTACGATGAAAGGAAACGATGGTCATCAAGTTGAATCAATTCCTTTAGATACATTAAAAGATTTATTAAAAAAATACAATCGTATTCCTTAATACATATTAATCAAGGTATTTTTGGTCAAAACAAAGTCAATTGCTGAGAAAACTGATTTTGAAATTTCGACTGACTTCCGCCGATAATTAATTTTCTCAAATTCAAATCTGTCAAATGTTTCAAAAATGGATTGCCGTAACTGAAATCGATGAAATATTTTGCACGATTGACAGCTGCGCCTAACTTTTTCAAATTATCGATATTCAAAACCTGGAAACGTCTGGAGCTGACAATCTTCATCGCCGTCTTCACTCCAATTCCCTGAATTCTAAGAATCATTTTGTAATCAGCGGTTTGAAGATTGACTGGAAATTGGTCTAAGTGACGCAACGCCCAACTTAATTTGGGGTCCACTTCCAAATCCAGAAATGGCATATTGGAATCTAAAATTTCGTCTGCTTTGAAACCATAAAACCTCATCAACCAATCGGATTGATACAACCGATTTTCCCTTAAAACCGGAACTTCCGCCGTAATTGCCGGCAATCGATTGTCCGACGTCACAGGAATATAACCCGAATAATAGACACGTTTCATTCCGTAATTTTGGTAGAAATGGTCGGCGACTTTGATGATTTGCAAATCGTTTTCGTTGGTTGCGCCGACAATCATTTGGGTGGATTGTCCTGCTGGAGCAAACTTCGGAACGCTTTTGATGATTTTCTTTTCGTCTTTGTATTGCTGGATTCCTTTTTGCACGATTCGCATTGGTTGCAACATATCTTCCCGATTTTTGTCCGGCGCCAAAAGCTTCAATCCAGATTCTGTCGGAATTTCCAGGTTTACGGAAAGTCGGTCTGCGTAAAGTGCGGCTTCCTGCATCAAAATATCACTCGCTCCAGGAATCGATTTTAAGTGAATATAACCATTGAAGTTATGCTCATTTCTCA
>JAGNPP010000130.1 GCA_017989575.1 Chryseobacterium sp. | reverse complement strand
AATTTTCTGAATTTATCAAAGATTTGAATCCAGAAAACACTTTTGTTGCGCACTGTAACGAGAATTTGGAGAGAATTAATTTGAACGATTTGAAGAATCAAGAGTCAAGAGTCAAGAATCAAAATAGCGATGAAAAAATTACGTTTCTAATTGGTCCAGAAGGCGATTTTTCAGATAAGGAAATTCAGCTACTGGCAGAGAAAGGCGTGAAAGCAGTTTCATTGGGAAATCAAAGATTGAGAACGGAAACTGCGGGAATTTTTGTTGCTTCCTGGAATTATGATAAGATGTTCTAGTTTTCTACGTTAACTTTTAAAAATATATTTCCTTTCAAAATTTGAAAGGATTTTTTTATATTTAATAAGTAAAAAACATTTCCAAAATGAAAGATTTATTCATCAAAAGATTCCTCTATTACAAAGAATTGGGCGACAGATCTCTTGCTCAACTTTCCGAAGAACAAATCTTTTGGCAATACAATGAGGAAAGCAATTCTATCGCAATTATCATAAAACATATCGCTGGAAATATGCGCTCACGCTGGATCAATTTCCTCACCGAAGACGGCGAAAAATCTTGGCGAAACCGAGATTCGGAATTTGAAAACACTTTCAAAACGAAGGAAGAAGTTTTGGAATATTGGGAAAAAGGCTGGGCTTGTCTTTTCGAAGCTTTAAACCAAATCACGGATGAAAATATCAATTCTACAATTTATATCCGAGGCGAAGCGCATTCTGTTGTGGACGCAGTTTTTCGCCAGCTGGCGCATTATCCTTATCACATTGGGCAAATTATTTACATCGCCAAAATGATGAAAAATGAGGATTGGCAAACGCTTTCTATCGCAAGAAATAAATCAGCAGATTTCAATGCGGAAATGCATTCTAAGTTTGATGAACAGGAGAATGCTTCTCCCGTTTGTTTTGCGAAAAGTGATGAAGTGAGAGATGATTTTAAGATTTAAAATATGAGAATTTTAACATAAAACTTGAGTACATCACATTTTTCAGACATTTACTTTTGCAAAATTTAAACGCAAAGATTTATCAAATCTTCTGTAATTAAAGCCTGCAAAGAATAACCAATAAATTGATTTGATGAAGGCAGAATTATTAAATAAATGAAAAAATCACTGCAAGCGCGTAATCAAAAGCTTCATCAGTGTAGATTTATCTGCCTTTGCAAGCTTAAATTTTTACAGTTTTCAAATTAAATCTTTGCGTTTATTTTTTCATCTTAAAACTCACAATCAAAAACTATGAATCCAAGCATTTGGGAACTCGAAACTTTTTACAGAAAAAGAGAAATTATCATTATCGGTTCGGGATTTACCGGACTTTGGACTGCAATTTCTATCAAAGACAAACATCCTGAAAAATCAGTTTTAATTGTTGAACGACATCCAATTCCGACTGGCGCTTCTACACGAAATGCAGGATTTGCGTGCTTCGGAAGTTTGACGGAGATTATTTCTGATTCCGAGAAAATGGGTTGGGAAAAGACGTTGGATTTGGTGAAAATGAGATTCAAAGGTTTGCAGAAGATTCAGAATTATTTTGCTAATGATGAGATTGATTTTGAATTGTGTGGCGGTTATGAAATTTTGAATGATGAATCTGCTTTGGAAAAATTAGATGAAGTGAATCAACATCTTTTTCCGATTACAAAAACTGAAAACACTTTCAGAATTGTCAATGAAAAAATCAAAGAATTTGAATTGGGGGAATCAGAATTTTTGGTTGAGAATCTTTGTGAAGGAAGTTTGCATTCGGGAAAATTATTAATGAAACTCGTAGAAAAATGTCACGAACTAAAAGTAGAATTTCTCTGTGGAACAGAAGTGGAATCGTTTTCTGAAACCGAAAATGAGATTGAAATTAAGATTAATGAAAATCTAATTTTAAAATCAGAAAAAGTGATTTTTTGCACGAATGCTTTCAGTTCAAAGTTCCTTAAATCAGAAGAAATAATTCCCGCAAGAGGACAAATTATCTTAACAGAACCGATTGAAAATTTGAAACTTAAAGGAACTTTCCATTACGATGAAGGATTCTATTATTTCAGAAATCTCGGAAACCGGATTCTACTTGGAGGCGCAAGAAATCAAGATTTTGAAACCGAAAAAACCACGAATTTTGAAACAACAGAATTTCTGCAAAATCATTTGGAACAATTTTTAAAAAATGTGATTTTTCCAAATCAAGATTTTAAAATCGCAATGCGTTGGTCAGGAATTATGGCAATGGGAAGCGAGAAAACACCGATTGTAAAACAAATTTCTGAAAGACAATTCTGCGCTGTGAGATTGTCTGGAATGGGCGTTGCGCTGGCGCCTAAGATTGGGGAAATGGTTTGTGAGTTGGTTTCTTAAATCATTAAATACTAAAACTAGTATTCATATTTGATTTTGATTTTCTCAAATTTCACTTTCTCTTTTTTAATATAATATTCTAATGAATCATTTGTTTCAATATTTTCAAAAGAATAAGCTTTTTTGATTTCCGAGATTGTGTCTCCTTGAATTTTAAATTCATAGAATTGATAATATTTTCCAATTCCACCTTGGATGTAAACCATTCGCCAAGTTTGATTTTTCTTTTCTAATAATCTCAATTGTCTGAAAGGTAGATTAGGTTTTAAAACAACATCTGTTCTATTAAATTCCTCATCAGGATTGACAATGTCTAATTCTCTATTTTCTTTTGCAAGAAAAAAATCTTTGATTTGTTCAGGAATCTTGTTTTTATCATTCAGAATTATCCAATCACCATCTTTTTGATTTATAATATCTTTTTTCTCTTCTTTTTTTTCACAAGAAAAAATCAACAGCAAACCAATCAAAGAAATTACGTTTTTCATTAAATAAATCTAAGAATTCTCTCGCAGATATTTTTCCAAAATCATATCACCACTTGGAATCGAGTTTTTTGCCCAACGGATTTTCATTTGTAGTAATTTTTCTTCGGACAATTTGTAATCGATGTTGGATTTTAGGAGTTTTTGTTTGAGTTCGTACATACAAATTGCGGCAGCTACAGAAACGTTGAAACTTCTCGTGAAGCCGAACATTGGAATTGCCAAGGTTTCATCAGCAAAACCCAAAAGCTCGTCCGTCGTTCCCTCCCACTCTGTTCCGAAGACCAAAGCCAATGGCTCATCAACTTTATAATCCGGAAGCATTTTTGCGTTGTTCTCTGCAGAAACGGCGACGATTTTGTAACCTCGGTTTTTGATTTGTTTTAATGATTCTATCGTTCTCGGCATTTTCTCGACCTCAACCCACGTGTCTGCGCCTTTGGTAACTTTCAAATTTGGTTCGAAAAAATTTTCTTTTTCCATCGCCACAACCTTATGAAATCCGCAAGCTTCCACGCTTCTTACAATCGCCGCAGCGTTTCGGAATTGGTAAATATCTTCCATCACTGGTAAAACGAAATCTGAACTTTCTTTGGAAAAATGTTCGATTTTTTGAAATCGTTCTGGTGTTAGAAAAGTTTGAAGATACTCGTAAGTGGATTCTAAGTTCACGGTTTTGGGTTTAAGATTGGTTGCAAATTTCGTGAATTTTATTGTTATCTAAAAACCCCTTCAGAGTTTGAAACTCTCGAGGGGTTAATTGAATATGTTGAACTTTCTAGGAAACCCCTAGCCCTGATGGGAACGGCATCCTTTTTTGTTTTTCTGTGGCTTACGTCGTTTAGAATGACAAACGTTCTGAAAAACAAAAAAGATATCGTGGACAGCAGGATTAAGCTCCTAAAAAACTTTGTCAAAGATTTGAAACTTTGACAAAGTGGAAAAACCCCTTCAGAGTTTGAAACTCTGAAGGGGTTGAGGCATAAAAAAAGCGGTAAAAAAATTACCGCTTTCTATATTTATTTCTTTTTGTTTTGCTGTGCTTTCTGTTGCTCTTGCGCTTGCTCCATCATCTCTCTCATTCGTTTTTGGAATTTGCCTTCTTTTTTCGGTTCCTTCTGTTTGTTTTCCTGAATTTGAGCGTGGATTTTTTTCTCATCGAGGATGAAATATTTGATGACCAAAATAATTACAATGTTAATCGCATTGGACACGAAATAATACCAAGATAATCCTGACGCAGAACTGTTCAAAAAGAACAGGAATGTGATTGGGAAAATGTACATCAACACTTTCATATTCGGCATTCCTTCCTGTTGTGGTTGCTGGATGTTTCCGGACGTCATCACAGTGTAAATCAAGATTACAATCGTACAAGCTAATGCTAAAATACTCAAATGCTCTCCCAAAAGTGGAACGTTGAATCCGAACTTGATCACATCATCGTAAGCCGTCAAATCTGGTGCGAACCAGAAGCTCTTGCCTCGGAGGTCTAGCATATTCGGGAAGAATCGGAAAAGTGCGTAGAATAGCGGAATCTGAACCAAAGCTGGTAAACATCCTGCCATTTGGTTCACGCCGGCTTTCCTGTAAACTGCCATTGTTTCCTGCTGTTTTTTCATCGGATCTGCATCCTTGAATTTTGCGTTCACTTCGTCGATTTCCGGACGAATCACTTTCATCATCGCACTTAGTTTGTGCTGTTTGAACATTACCGGCGACAAGATTAGTTTGATAATAATCGTCATCCAGAAAATTGCCCAACCTGCTGCGATGCCCCAACCTGAAATCAAGGTGTACATCGGCATAAACACGTGACGGTTCAATGACCCGATGAATGACCAACCAAGTGGTAAAATCTCGTCGAAGTTTTTGTTGTCAAACGATTTAAGCAAATCCATATCCAATGGCATAAAATACCAAGTGAAATCTTGATTCAGCTCATTTCCAGCTAAATTAACCTGACCGTCAAAATTGAATTTCTTCAAAAACTCACCTTCCTCGATTGGTTCCTGATATCCTTTAGATTTTGTGAATCCATTCTTAGCTTCGATCACTGCAGAGAAAAACTGTTGCTTCACGCCAATCCAGTTAAGGGTCTCATCTGGCTCATCCATATCGGTACGAGCGTCGTAATCGTAGTCTTTATAATTGTTGAATGCGTAAGAAAACTCTGTGTGAGTCTCCTCTTGCGAACGTCCTTTTTCTGCACCTCTTACATTGTAATCCCAAACAAAATTAGCTTTGCCATCGTTTACCAATGTTGCCAAACCTTGTGTTTTCACCTGGAAATCTACAGTATATTTTGCTTTAAGTGTATAAATAAATTGAATCGTCGCCGTTCCGATTTGAGAACTCAACGTCACAACATTCCCTGCAACTTGTGGTGCAAAAACCAAATCTTTGGTATTGAAAACTTTACCGGATTTGTCTTTGAATTGGAAACCATAACTTGCATTGTTGTTATTAAACAAATAAAGTGGTTTACCTCCGAAAGCTTCAAATTTATTTAATTTCACAGAGCTCAATTGACCACCAACGCTGGAAAATTCCAAATCCAACTCATCATTGTGAAGTTTCACTTTCTGAACGGAAGTTGGTGTAACTGCAGTTGCATTTAAGTTGGTAGCGAGAGGTTTGGCCTTGGTGACAAGTTCCGTTTTTTTGGCGTCTATTGCCAATTGTTCTTGTTGCTCCTGTGCGTTTTTGTTTTGGAAATAAAACATAAAACCGATAAGAATCATAGAAAAAATACCGAAGCTAATCAGCTGGCTTTTATCTAGTCCGTTATTCTGTTGCATTATAGAATTGAGTTTAAAGTTTAAGGTTTTTAATTTGAAAGTCTTCGAGAGCCTCAGACTGACAGTTCAAAACCTAATTCATTTTGGTCTGCAAAAATAGTGTTTATTTTTCAGAATCCATTATAAAGACGAATGGCTCAGAGAAATACTTTTTTTCTGCTGTATTATGTAAAAAAAGTATAATGTACAATGTATTTCTTCATATTCTGAATCATACTTTGTACATTATACTTAATACTTTTTACTATTTCTTAACCGTTGCGCTGATAAAAGCTTTGAATAAAGGATGTGGTGTTGCCACCGTACTTTTATATTCCGGATGATATTGAACGCCAACGTAGAAAGGGTGATCTTTCAATTCCAAAGTTTCTACCAAATCTGTTTCCGGATTCAGACCTGTTGGAATTAGGCCTTTTTCTTCAAAATCTTTTTTGTAATCGCTGTTGAACTCATATCTGTGGCGGTGACGCTCGGAGATGGTTTTTGCGTCGTAAACCTCAGCCAGTTTTGAACCTTGTTTCAGAACACATTTCCACGCACCAAGACGCATTGTTCCGCCTTTTTCTACGACGTTTTTCTGCTCTTCCATTAGAGAAATCACAGGGTCTGGCGTAGAAGTATCGAACTCCACACTGTTGGCCTTGCTCAATTCCAAGACATTTCTTGCAAACTCGATGGTCATAATCTGCATTCCCAAACAAATTCCTAATAAAGGCACTTTATTCTCTCTCGCATATTTCGAAGCCTGAATTTTACCTTCAATTCCTCTGTCTCCAAAACCTGGCGCAATCAAGATTCCATCAACGCCGTTTAACAATTTTTCTGCACCTTCTTGCTCGATATCACCACTGTAAACCCATCTTACTTTCACTTCTGTTTCCATATCAGAACCTGCGTGGATGAAGGCTTCCGCAATCGATTTGTAAGAATCCTGAAGGGAAACATATTTTCCAACCAAAGCAATTTCTACAGTTCTTTTTGGATTTTTATATTTTTTAAGGAATGATTTCCAGTCTTTTAGATTGATTTCTTTTCCAATAGGAAGATTTAATTCCTTGAGAACAACCTCGTCAAAATGTTGTTTTTGTAGGTATAATGGAACTTCGTAAATCGTGTCCATATCTATACATTCGATAACGTTTTCTAATCCAACGTTACAAAACTGAGCCAATTTGGAACGCAATTCTTTCGGAATGGTATGTTCCGTTCTGCAAACCAAAACATCAGCTTGGATTCCGCTTTCCATCAACTGACGCACGGAATGTTGAGAAGGCTTGGTTTTCAATTCTCCGCTTGAAGATAAATATGGCAACAAGGTCAAATGAATCACCATCGAATTGTTTTTGCCCAATTCCCATTGCAACTGGCGAACACTTTCTAT